>NZ_JBEXRA010000008.1:0-216448 GCF_040612855.1 Streptomyces sp. NPDC006332 | reverse complement strand
GGGACTCCTACGGGTCGCCGGACGGCTTCCATGCCGGATTCGGGTTCCACCCGAACGCGACTCCGAACTGCGCCGACTCGATCATGTTTCTGTCCGATGGGACCAGCAGGCCCGCCAAGGTCTGCGGCTTCTGCACGTCCAGCCAGTCGGCCAGCTCCTTGAAGGACACGCACTTGACGTCCTTCTTCGTGCAGACGGTCTCGATGACCTGGTCGACGGCCTTCATGTAGATGCCGCCGTTCCAGTCCTCGAAGTGGTTGCCGACGAACAGCGGGGCCCGGCTGCCGTAGTACACGCGGTTGAAGCCGGACATGTAGGACTCGACGGTCTGCCGCTCCCACTTCGGGTAGTCGGCCGGGTCGCCGTCGGTCTCGCCGTCGGACTGGTTGTAGAGGAAGTTGAAGTCCATCGAGAGGCCCTGGTACTTGCCGCCCTCGTAGGGGAGCATCTGGAGCGGGAAGTTCCAGACGCCGTCCTTCTTGGCCGGCCATATCTGGAAGTCACCGGCGGAGCTGGCGTCGTAGCGCCAGCCGTAGCTCTCGGCGGCCTTCAGCAGGTTCTTCTGGCCCTCCAGGCAGGGGGCGCGGCCGCCGGCGATCTCCTTCTTGAAGTCGAAGGGCAGCGGGTCGATGTCGCGGTAGCCGGTGTTGGTCTTCCAGTTCTCGACGATCGAGTAGAACTGGTCGATCTCGCTCTTCCACTCGGCGACGCTCCAGTCCTTGCCGCCCTTCTTCTCGCAGAAGTGACCGTTGAAGTGGGTGCCGATCTCGTTCCCGTCCTGGTAGGTCCTGCGGAGCTGTTCCAGCGTGGTGCGGATGTGCTCGCCGGTGGCGTAGTCGATGGCCGCGGCGCCCGCCGGGTGCTGCGGCGGGCGGTAGAGCTTCGCCTTGTCCTTCGGGAGCAGGTAGATACCGGTGAGGAAGAACGTCATATGGGCGTCGTAGGTCTTCGCCAGCTCCCGGTAGTGCGAAAAGAGGTGGTCGCTGCCCTCCAGCGCGCCGTCCCAGGAGAAGACGACGAACTGGGGCGGCTTCTCACCGGGTTTGAGCGGCTCGGCCTTCAACTGCCCTTTCTTCGGGCCGGTGTAGGAGGTGGAGCCGTCCCCGAGAACCTTGACCTTGCCGTCCCACTTCGGTTCGGCGGTCTCCTTGGGGGCGGCTTCGGGGGTCTTGCCGGTTTCGGCGGAGGCGGTGGGAGTGGTGTGGTCCTGGTGGGTCAGGGCCAGGGAGCCCCCGACCAGGGTGGCCACGACGAGGAAGGCGGCGAGGGTCAGGAACTCCGGACTGGCCCGGCGGCGGGGGCGCCCTTTGCGGCGCCTGCCGGTGGAGGTCTTCATGCGAGGCATGCGGTACTCATTCTGCGCAGGGGGTGAGGAGTGGTGCGGGGCTCGGAGATCAGCCGAGGCCCATGGCGCTCGACCAGACGGCGTACGGGACGCTGTCGGACGAGCTGCCGGCCAGCCCCTTGAGCGGCAGCGGCTCCAGGGACTCGGCCAGGTCCATGCGGTAGACGACGACCGCGGTCGACACGGACCCGGCGGTGCCCGCGTACCAGGCGGCGGTGTCGTCCTCGGTGGTGCCGGACTTCCCGCCGGCGTCCAGGGCGGGGACGGTGGGGTGGGCGGTACGCAGGGAGTCGGTCAGCGCCTGGGAGACCTCCGCGGCCACCTGCGCGCCGACCGCCCGGCGCGCGGCGGGGGTGTCCAGCCGGACCGTCGAGCCGTTGCGGGTGATACGGCGCACCGAGTACGGCTCGGTGTGCTTGCCCGCCGCGGCGAAGGTCGCGTAGCCGCTCGCCATCCGGATGGCGCTCGGTGTGGAGCTGCCCACGGACAGCGCCGGCACCTGCGGCCCCAGGCTGGAGGCGAGCAGCCCGGCCGCCTCGGCGGTCGCGCTCACCTTGTCCAGGCCGGTGTCCATGCCGAGCTGCATGAACGGCGTGTTCACGGACGCGGCGAGCGCCTTGCCGAGGGCGATTGGCCCGTACGACTTCCCGCCGTCGTTGCGGGCGGCGACCGTCTTGCCGCCGCGGTCCCAGTACGGCCCCTCGGGAGTGGTGACGGGAATGTCGTCGTCGCCGTCGTAGGGCGTCCGCGGGGTGACCGGCGTGGCGGGACCCCCTCGTGTCTTGTGGATGCCGTGTTCGAGTCCGGCCGCGTAGACGAACGGCAGGAACGCCGAACCGGCCCGCACGGTACTGGCGTTGGACTCGTTGTAGCCCTGCGTACGGTGGTCGGGTCCGCCGTACACGGCGAGGATCCGGCCGTCGGTGGCGACGGAGGCGGCACCGTAGTGCGCGGTCTTCGCCGCTTGCGGGTCGGCCTTCTTCGCCTGCCGGCGGGCCTTGGTGACGGCGTCGGTGAGTGCGGCCTCACGTTTGCGGTCGAAGGTCGTGTAGATCTGGTAGCCGCCGAGGTCGAACTGCTTGTCCGAGATGTGGGCGGACTTCTTGGCGTACTGCTGCGCCAACTCCACCAGGTAGTCGCTCTGTTTGCCGGTGTCGTAGACGCGGACCGACTTGAGCGGCTCGGGGAACGTCTTGTATGTGGCCCGCTCGGACGGCGACAGCTTGCCGATGTCGACCATCCGGTCCAGGGTCCAGGACCAACGCTCCACGGCACGCCGGTGGTTGGCCTTGCCGAGAGTGGGGTCGTACAGTCCGGCTCCCTTCAACAGGGAGGCGAGGAAGGCGGCCTGACTGGCGTTCAGGCTGGTGACGTCCTTGCCGTAGTAGGCCTGGGAGGCGCGCTGGATGCCGTACGTGCCGCGGCCGAACCAGCTGGTGTTGAGGTAGCCCTCCAGGATCTCGTCCTTGCTCATCCTGTTGTCGAGCTTGAGGGCGATCATCGCCTCGCTGAACTTGCGGCCGACCGTCCGGTTCTGCGTCAGGTAGACGTTCTTGACGTACTGCTGGGTGATGGTCGAGCCGCCCTGGGTGTCCCCCTCGCCGACGCTGCGCCACAGCGCGCGGGTCAGGCCCTTGAAGGAGATGCCGGGGTCGGAGTAGAAGCTCTCGTTCTCCGCCGCGAGCACCGCCCAGCGCACGTCCTCGGGTATGTCCTTCAGCGGCATCGCCTGCCTGCGCACCCAGCCGGTGCGGGACATGGGGGTGCCGTCGGACCAGAAGTAGACGTTGTCCTGCTGGGTGGCGTAGCTGTTCAGGTTCTCCGGTATGTCCGTGGCCGCGTAGGCGACGCCCAGGAACAGCCCGGTCATACCGACGGAAGCCAGGACGACGCCGAGCGACTGGCGCGCGGAAGGGACCCAACTCCGCCACCCGACGCGGCCCGGCCGCGGATAGGCGGGGCGGAGGCGGCGGAATGTCGTCCACGGGGACCGTTTCGGTGCCGTCCGTCGACGGCGCGGGCGGCGGTGGTCAGTCGGCCGGCCCGTGCGTGGTGCTCTCCCGGTCACGACCGCAAGTTACCAATGATCTTCGCAGTTTCTTCATATGAGAAGTTGACCTGAACAACCACATACCGACCGGTAGGGAACATGGCGTTCTTGAGACGTTGGTCACACTCGCAGCTAGGGGCGCCCCGCTACCCTGAGCGCATGCCTCGCTACGAGTACCGCTGCCGGACCTGCGGCGACACCTTCGAACTGAGCCGGCCCATGGCCGAGTCCTCCGCTCCTGCGGCCTGCCCCGCCGGCCACGACGACACCGTGAAGCTCCTGTCCACCGTGGCGGTCGGCGGCTCGGCCTCCGCCCCGGCGGCGGCGCCCCGGGCGAGTGGCGGTGGGGGCGGCGGCTGCTGCGGCGGGGGTTGCTGCGGCTGACGGCCGTTGCGGCGGCTGACGGCCGTTGCGGCCCGGCTTCCTCAGGCTCCCTACCGTGACCGCATGACAGCCATCGCAGCGGGGACGGCCCCGGACGGGGGTGCGGCCCCGCAGTGGGTCAACGACCTCATGGACACGCTGGGCGCCCCCGGCGCGGGCATCGCCATCGCGCTGGAGAACCTCTTCCCTCCGCTGCCCAGCGAGGTCATCCTGCCGCTCGCGGGTTTCGCGGCCAGTAGCGGACGGATGGGCCTGCTCGCCGTCCTGCTGTGGACGACGGCGGGTTCGGTGGTCGGCGCGCTCGCGCTCTACGGGGTCGGCGCGCTGCTCGGGCGTGACCGCACGGTCGCCGTCGCGGCCCGGCTGCCGCTGGTGAAGGTCGCGGACATCGAGAAGACCGAGGCGTGGTTCCTGCGGCACGGCACCAAGGCGGTGTTCTTCGGCCGGATGATCCCGATCTTCCGCAGCCTGATATCGGTGCCGGCCGGCGTCGAGCGCATGCCCGTGCCGGTGTTCCTCGGCCTGACCACGCTGGGCAGCGCCATCTGGAACACCGCGTTCGTGCTCGCGGGGTACGCCCTGGGCGACAACTGGGCGCAGGTCACCTCGATCGTCTCCGCGTACTCGAAGGTCGTCCTCGCCGTGGCCGTGGTGGCGGTCCTGGCGTTCGTCGGCGTACGGCTGCGGCGGCGACCGGGGGCGGACCGGGGCGGGCGGGGGCGGGGGCGGGCGGCCTGAAGCGCTCCCGAAGCCCGCACCGCCCGCCGGGGACCGTCACTCGTTGAGGATCCGCCGGGGACCCGTCGAGGACCCGTCGAGGACCCGTCGCGCCCGTCGAGGACCCGCCGGGGGCCCGTCGGGGGCCCGTCGAGGGCCCGTCGAGGGCCCGTCGAGGACCCGTCGAGGACCCGTCGAGGACCCGTCGAGGACCCGTCGAGGACCCGTCGAGGGGCACTCGAAGGCCGCCGAGGGCCGATCCTCAGACCGTCCCCTGCCGCGCCACCCGCAGGAACTCCCGCAGGATCCGCTCCCCCGCGAGCACCCCCCGCTCGGGCAGGGCGGTGACCGCCGGGGCGGTCCAGTCGGCGTCCGCCAGTTCGCCGTGGCCCGGACGCCAGCCCCGGTCCGCGGCGAGGAGGAGGTCGGCGTCGAGCAGGGAGTCACCGGCGGCCAGGGTGAGCGCTGCCCCGGTGCGGCGGGCGACCTCGTGCAGTGCGGCGCTCTTGGTGAGCGGCTTCGGGACGGCGTAGATCTTGCGGCCCTGGAGGGAGACCGTCCAGCCCCGGTTCTCCGCCCAGACCGCGAGTTCCTTCACCCACTCCTCGGGCAGGAGTTCGCGTGCGACGACCAGGTAGGCGAAGAGGTCCTCGGCGATCCGGTGCTTGCGCACCCACAGCGGGTCGGCGGTCCGCATGAGATGCTCGCGCACCTCGTCCAGCGAGGCGCACTCGTCGGCCAGCCGGGCCGTGACGCGCGTGTGCCAGTCGATGTCGGTGACCCCGTCCACCAGCAGGTGCCCGCCGTTGGCGCAGATCGCGTACGCGGGCGGGGGGCCGGGCAGGTTGATGCGCTGGTACTGCTTACGGGTCCGGGTCGTCGTCGGGACGAAGACCGCCGCGTCGCCGAGTTCGGCGAGCAGTCCGGCCGACGTCTCCGTCATGTACGACAGCGGCTTGCTCTCGTGCACCTCGACGCAGAGCAGCCGGGGCGCCCGCGCGTCCGGCATGGTCAGCGCGAGGGCCGCCGCGGAGTAGATGAGCGTACGGTCGAGGTCACTCGCCACCAGCACCGGCATCAGACCGTCACCGCCCGGCCGTCGGCGCCGGTGGCGCCCCGCGTGTACTTCGGGTGGATCAACCCCACACAGGTGTACGGAAGTTCGGCGACCTCTTCCACCGGGACACCTCTCTGTTCGGCGAGAAGGCGTACGTGGTCCAGGTCGGCCCCCGCTCCGGCTCGCGCAAGGATCTTCCAGGGCACCCGGCGCAGCAGCACCCGGGTGGTCTCGCCGACGCCGGGCTTGACGAGGTTCACGTCGTGGATGCCGTACTCCTCGCTGATCCGCTCGACGGCCGCCCAGCCCTCCCAGGTCGGGGCGCGGTCGCCGGACAGCAGCTCCTTGGCCTGCGTGTCCACCGCGTCCAGGACCTCCGGGAAGCGGGCGGACACCGCGTCCAGGAAGGCGACGGACACATCGGTGCCGGCGAGTTCGCGGTAGAACTTCGCGCCGTGGAAGTCGTTCGGCCCGACCAGGTCGGCGCGCAGCACCGTACGGGAAATGAGGCCGGACACCGTGGAGTTGAGGCAGGCGGAGGGGATCAGGAAGTCCTCCCGGGTGCCGTACGTCCGTACGCACGAGCCGGGGTCGGCCAGCACCGCGATCTCCGGGTCGAAGCCGGTGACGCCGTCGGAGGCCTCGAACTCCTTGATGGCGTCGGCGAGTTCACGGGTGATGGCGCCCTTGCCGGTCCAGCCGTCGACGAAGACGACGTCCCGGGGGTCGTGGTGGGCGGCCAGCCAGCGCAGCGCGTTGGCGTCGATGCCGCGGCCGCGCACGATGGAGACGGCGTAGTGCGGCAGGTCGAGCCCGTACCGGAACCGGGCCCATCGGCGCATCAGCACGCCGACGGGTGTGCCCGCGCGGGCCAGCGACACCAGCACGGGCCGCGACGACCTCTCGGTGAGCACGATCTCGGTGACCGCGCCCACCGCCCGCGCCAGCCGCGCCGCCGACTCCTCCAGGGCGGTGTGGAACAGCTCCTGGTACTGCTCGCTGGGCTGGTACTCCACCGGCAGCGACTCGGCGTAGTGCGCCCCGCCGCTCTGGATGGCCTCCTCCCGCTCCTCGGTCGGCGCCTCCAGCGACACGTCCGAGAGGTCCTGGAGCAGCCAGCCGACCTCGTCGGGCGGGTACGAGGAGAAGTCGGGGCCGCGAAGGGGCTCGGGCAGCATGGCGGGCCTTTCGGGGACGTTCCGGGGTTCGGGGACGTACGAGGGGACCACCGCGAGCAGGACCTGGGGCGTGTGCGCCGCGAGCTGGTCCAACAGGCCGCCCGGCGCGTGCAGTTCGGGGGTGTCGGCGGCCGAGTCGACGACCGCGACGACGGCGTCGAAGCCGGCGCCCGCCACGTTGTAGGCGTAGCGCTCGCCGGGGCCGTCCGCCGGGTCGTCGTGTGCCGGGAAGACCAGGCGGCTGCGTATCGCGTAGCCCGGGTCGTCGACGGCGAGGACGGGCGAGCGGGTGGTGGTCGAGTAGCGCACCTCGGCGCGGGTGACCTGCTCGAGCTCGCGGGCGAGTCTGAGCGGGGCGTACATCAGCTCCTCGAAGCCGAGGACGTGGACGCGGTGGGCGTCCTCCGGGAGCGCCTCGGCAAGGCGCGCCGCCATCGCGGGGAGTGCGTTCTCCAGTCGGGTGCGGTGCGCGGGGGTGAAGCCGTGCCGTCCGCCGTCGGGGAGGCCGTGGGGCCAGCGGAGGTCTACGCGGGCGGCTATGGGGTGGTTGCGGTTGTCATCCGAGTGCGGGTGAGCGGGGGCTGGTCGCGCAGTTCCCCGCGCCCCTAGGGGGGTGGGGGCTGATCCCGCGGTTCCCCGCGCCTCTGGGGTGGCGCTGGGGGCTGGGCATGCGGCGCCCCGCGCCCCTGGGGTGGCGCTGGGGGCTGGGCATGCGGCGCCCCGCGCCCCTGGGGTGGCGCTGGGGGCTGGGCGTGCGGCGCCCCGCGCCTCTGGGGAGGCGGCATCCGCAACGCCCTGTTTTGGGGGCGCGGGGAACTGCGCGACCGGCCACGACGCGCCCGCAGGCGACCGGACACCCTGCGCGGCACCCTCGGACTCGTACCGCGCGACCAACTCCTGCCCCTTCTCCAGCACCCCTTCCGGCAGCCGCACGGCCCCCGAGGCCGCGGCCACCAGGTCCACCCTCGCCCCGATCTCCCGCGCGAACTGCTCCAGCCGCCCCGCGTCCGCCACCGACCGCATGTCGACCAGTGCGACCACGACGTACCGCGGCCGCGGATACCGCGCGTGCAGATCCCGGACGGTGTTCAGCACCGTGTTGCCGGTGGAGAACTCGTCGTCGACCAGCACCAGCGGCCCGTCGCCCGCCAGCAGGGCCGGGTCCTGGGGCAGCAGGAGATGCGAGGTGGCGTGCGAGTGGGACTCCTCGAATCCGCCCGCCGTGGCCACCCCCGGGACGGGGCGGCGGGTGGAGTGCAGATAGGGGGCCAGGCCGAGGCCGTCCGCGACCGAGTGGCCGAGCCCGGTGGCGGTCTCCGCGTACCCGAGGACGACCGCCCGGCCCGCCTCGTCGGCGCCCAGCAGGTCACGCACCCGCCTGCCGAGATCGACGCCGTAGCCGTACACCACGGACGGCGACTGCGGTACGTGCTTGCCGAGCACATGGGAGACCAGCAGGTGCGCCCGCTTGGGGTTGCGGCGCAGCGCCAGCCCCAGCAGGTCCTTCAGCCCGTCGTCGCCCACGAGTTCGACGCCGAGCCGCTCGGCGACCCAACTGCCGGACCACACCCCGTCGTTCACTGCGTTGTTCATACGTCCCTTGAGTAGAAGCCGGTGGACAGGAAGCCGGTGGAAAGCAAGCCGGTCAGGCCGGGGCCGGGATCCCGGCGGCGAGGAGCTCCACGAAACCGACGTCCTCGTTCGCCACCCCGAAGACCTCGGCGCGCAGCATGGTCCGCTCCGCCCAGGCGCGGTGCGGCTTCACCTCGTTCATCTTGTTCGTGTACGCCGACCTCAGCACCCCGCCGCCGCCCCGCTCGGGCCGCAGGATGTCCTGGGCGTCACTGAACTCCTCGTGACTGACCACTGACAGTGCGTGCACGGGGAGCACGTGGGAGGGGTGGATGCAGGTCTTGCCGAGCAGTCCGTTGGCCTGGTCGAGGGTGATCTCGCGCAGCAGCCCGTCCATGGAGTGCTCGATGAGCGCCTCGCGCAGTTCCTCGGCCTGGCCCTCCAGGAAGGGGCTGCGGCGCAGCTGCGGCTTGAACATACGTTCCTGCACGCGGAAGTACTCCCACACCGGTCCGGTCACCGTGAATCCGGTGCCGTCGGCCCGCCCCAGCATGTTCACCACGTCGGAGATCACGGAGGCGACGATCTGCACGTCCCACGCGGTCATGTCGGGGGCCCTGCGCAGACCGTACGAGGAGCAGAAGTCGGTCACGCCCAGGCGCAGCGCCAGCACGCGCTCGCGGTACTTGTCGACCGTGCGGGCGATGCCCTCCAGGGTCTGCACCCGCGACTCGCGGTACAGCAGCTCCGGCGACTCCAGCACCGGCATGGCGAACAGTCGCCGTCCGCTCTCGGCCTCGGCGCTCTGCAGGGCCTCCAGGAAGGGGATGCCGCTTTCCTCGGTGAACTTCGGCATCACGAATCCGGATAGCAGCCGGGCGGACGGGCCGAGGCGTCGCACCAGGTCGGGGATCTGCTCGGGCGTCCGCACCCGGATGAACAGCAGCGGGATGTCCGCCGGGCCGCGTTCGGCGAGGTCCGCGAACTGTCGTACCAGGTTCTCCTCGGCGTCCGCGACATCCTCGTCGCCGATGGAGTCCTCCAGGCACAGCACCATCGAGACCACGCCGCGGTCGGTCTGCTTGACGATGTCGTCGGCGAGCCGTGGCCGGGTGGCGGGGCTGTAGAGGGTGGCGCCCAGGGCCGCCGAGAGCAACCGGGCCGGGGAGTCGGCGGTGAACGCGCCGGGCTCCCGGTGGAAGAGGCGCTGCCGCACCTCAGGGGCGATGTGCCCGAAATGACGCATGGAACTCCCCCGTGGTGGTCGAGCGGCCCCTGCGAGCGCGTCACAGGTGGCCGGTAATAGTACGTAGAGATCTATGTCAAGGGTTCCCGCCAGGCGTGAATTTCTGGTAACGCGGGCGAACACAACCGGGTCGAGGGGCAGAGGGAATGTCTGGCGGTCCCGGACCCCCGCGTTGTCGTGACCAGGACCGAGAGGGCAGGATGACCGCATGACGCACGCGATGCTGAAGGGGTCGAACGTCCCGCTCGCCACCACCACGGTACGCGCAGTACTGCGCTGGGCGCCTGGGCAGGGGGTTCCGGACGTCGACGCCTCGGCGCTGCTCGTCGGCGCCGACGGCCGGGTGCGGTCGGACGAGGACTTCGTCTTCTACAACCAGCCACGGCATCCCTCCGGCAAGGTCTGGCGCCTCGGCAAGAAGCGAGTCGCCGAGGGCCTCACCGACACGATCCAGACAGACCTCGCCGGTGTCGAGCCCGATGTCAGTCAGATCTTCCTGGTCGCTTCGGCGGACGACGTCACCTTCGACCGCGTACAGAGCCTGCGCATCCTGCTGTACGACGCCACGGTCGCCGACGGTGAACCGCTGGCCTACTTCGACATCCAGCCGACGACGGGCGAGGAGACCGCCCTGATCTGCGGTGAGCTGTACCGGCGAGGCGACAGCTGGAAGTTCCGCGCGCTGGGCGAGGGTTACTCCAACGGCCTGCAGGGCCTGGCGACCGACTACGGCATCTCGGTGGACGAGTCGGACGGCCTCGCGGAAGGACCGGAGGAGGCGCCGGAGATGGCGGCGACCACGCTCGTCCCGGCCCCGCCCGCACCGACCCAGCATGCCTCCGAACTCTCCTCCCAGCCCCTGCCCCCGGAACAGCCGACCGGCGTCCCCACCCAGCCGGCCTACGGCTACCCCCAGCAGCCCGCCGCCGCGGCCACGGTCCAGCCGGCCTACGGCTACCCGCAGCCGGCCGGCCAACCCGCCTACGGCTATCCGCAGGCGACGGCCACCGCGCCGGACCCGGAATTCCGTCTGCCTCCGCAGGGGCCGCAGTTCATCGGACGGTGAGGGACCCGTCCGCGGGGGCGGCGCCCGTCCCCGCGGAGGCGGGCGCGGAACTCACTTCTCGACCTTCGTCTTGTAGCCCCTGCCCCACTGCAGTCCCCACCCGTACAGCCGGTCCAGCTCCGCCTGGAAGCCGTACACGAACTTCACCTCGCGCCGGACCACCATCTCGCCCTTGACGTTCTCTATCGTCACCACCGCGCAGGACCGGGCCTGGGGGTGCCGCTCGTCGAGATGGATCTCGATCCGCGGCCCGTTGCTCGGGTACAGCGTGACGATCGCGTGGGTACGGTCGAAGGCCGGCGTCTGGTCGTAGATGTAGACGAAGACCAGCAGCCGTTTGATGGCGTCCCGGTGGTCGAGATTGACGTACATCGTCTCGCCGGACGCCGATCCGAACCGGTCGTCGCCGCTGAGTTTCACGTACGGCGCCGCGTTGACGTCGCCGAGGTAGCCGCCCAGGGGCTGCACGACGCCCTTGGTGCCGTCCTGGAGCTCGTAGAGGCAGCCCAGGTCGAGGTCGACGTTGACCATGCTCTGACTGTGCCCGAGGACCTCCGGCGGTTTGAGCGCCTGGAAGGGATGCCTCAGCAGGCTCTCCCTCGGGGAGCCGCCCATGTCGGAGGTCCGCATCCGCCAGGCCAGGTTGACGCGCAGATGGCCGTTGGCCGCGCCCTGCTTGGTGAGGGAGACCTGACTGTGCCGTTTGGTCAGTTCGATCGAGTTGGTTGCGGCGTTGCCCGAGTCGAAGTCGGTCTCCCGCCCGCGCCGCAGTCCGTCGAAGAAGCCCATTCCCGCCCCCACGTTCCATTGGAAGGAACCGCAGGCCGTGTGCGCCCGCCGTCCTTGACGACCGACGGGGCGGCACCGGGGAGTCGTCCCCGACACCGCCCCGCACAGAGCGTTCCTCACTGAGAAGGTGATCACACCCCGGACGAGACCTCAGTCTTCTCGTCCGAGCCCGCCGCTTTTCCCTCGGCCGCTGCCAGGGCCTTGTTGCGGCGCACGGAGGACCAGAAGGACCAGCCGATGAGGAGGACACCGACCAGGCCGGTGATGATCTCGTGGATCTGGTACTGGATGGTGACCAGGAGGAGCACGGCGAGGGCACCGATCGCGTAGTGCGCGCCGTGCTCCAGGTAGACGTAGTCGTCGAGGGTGCCCTGGCGGACCAGGTAGACCGTGAGCGACCGGACGTACATGGCGCCGATACCGAGGCCGAGGGCCATCAGCACGATGTCGTTGGTGATGGCGAAGGCGCCGATCACACCGTCGAAGGAGAAGGACGCGTCCAGGACCTCCAGGTAGAGGAACATGAAGAACGCGGCCTGGCCGGCCAGGACGACGGCCGGCTTCTTCTTGCCGCTGCGCTCCGCCTCTTCCTCCGCCTCGTGCTCGCGTTCCTCCTCCTCTTCGAGCTTGTCCTCGAAGTAACCGGACAGACCCCCCACGATCATGTAGGTGATCAGGCCCGCGATTCCGGAGATCAGGACCGTCTGTGCCTTGTCGGCGTGCGCGCCGCCGTGCTGGTGGGCGTGGGCCGCGAAGGTCATCGAGGAGATCAGCAGCACGATCAGGGCGATGCAGACCGACAGCATGTCGACCTTGCCGAGCTTCGCGAGCGGGCGCTCCAGCCAGGCGAGCCACTTGATGTCGCGGTCCTCGAAGATAAAGTCGAGGAAGATCATCAGCAGGAACATACCGCCGAAGGCGGCGATCGACGGGTGGGCGTCGGTGACCAGTTGCTGGTACTGGTCCTTGTCGTTGAGCGCGAGGTCGACCGCGTCTATGGGACCGATCTTGGCGCTGATGGCGACGATGACGACGGGGAACACCAGTCGCATGCCGAAGACGGCGATGAGGACGCCGATCGTGAGGAAGATCTTCTGCCAGAAGGCATTCATCTTCTTCAGGATCCCGGCGTTGACCACCGCGTTGTCGAAGGACAGGGAGATCTCGAGGACGGTGAGGATCGCCACGATTCCGAAGGCGGTCCACCCCCCGTAGAAGACCGCCGCCACCAGGCCGAGCGCGGTGACCGCGAACGACCAGCCGAAGGTTTTCAGAAGCACTGGCTACCCAATCGTATGTGTACGGGTCTCCCCCGCGCCGTACTCGGCTTTACGAAACATTGACTCCGAAGTCTAGAGCGATGCCCCGAAGCCCCGACGCGTACCCCTGCCCCACCGCCCGGAACTTCCATTCGCCCTGGTGGCGATAGACCTCACCGAAGATCATCGCGGTTTCCGTGGAGGCGTCCTCGCTGAGGTCGTAGCGGGCGAGCTCCTGGCCGTCGGCCTGGTTGACCACGCGGATGAAGGCGTTCTGGACCTGCCCGAAGGTCTGGCCCCGCTCGTCGGCCTGGTGGATGGAGACCGGGAAGACGATCTTGTCGCACTGGGGCGGCACCATGGAGAGGTCGATCAGGATCGACTCGTCGTCGCCCTCGCCCTCGCCGGTGAGGTTGTCGCCGGTGTGCTCGACCGAGCCGTCCGGGCTCTTGAGCTGGTTGTAGAAGACGAACCACTCGTCGCCGAGCACCCGGCCGCTGTTGCACATCAGAGCGCTGGCGTCGAGGTCGAAATCGGCTCCGGTGGTGGAGCGCGCGTCCCAGCCGAGCCCGACCATCACCTGGGTGAGGTTCGGTGCGGCCTTGGACAGGGAGACATTGCCTCCCTTGGCGAGCGTGACGCCCATGTTGCTGGTCCCTCCCCGAGACGGTACTTCTCTGCTTGTCCTGCACGTCCGGCGCCGCCCCCAAACAGGGCGACGCCGGACAATGAGACCTCTCGCAGGTCAGACGTTCACGCCGAAGTCCTGCGCGATGCCACGCAGACCCGAGGCGTAGCCCTGGCCGATGGCGCGGAACTTCCACTCCGCGCCGTGCCGGTACAGCTCACCGAAGACCATGGCGGTCTCGGTGGAGGCGTCCTCGGAGAGGTCGTAGCGCGCGATCTCCGCCTCGCCGGCCTGGTTCACGACGCGGATGAACGCGTTGCGGACCTGGCCGAACGACTGCTGGCGGTTCTCGGCGTCGTAGATCGAGACCGGGAACACGATCTTGTCGACGTCGGCCGGGACCGAGGCGAGGTTGACCTTGATCTGCTCGTCGTCGCCCTCGCCCTCACCGGTGATGTTGTCGCCGGTGTGCTCGACCGAGCCGTCCGGGCTCTTGAGGTTGTTGAAGAAGACGAAGTTCGCGTCGCTGGCGACCTTGCCGGCCGAGTTCACCAGCAGCGCGCTGGCGTCCAGGTCGAAGTCGGTGCCGGTCGTGGTGCGGACGTCCCACCCCAGACCGACGATGACCGCGGTCAGGCCCGGGGCCTCCTTGGTCAGCGATACGTTGCCGCCCTTGCTGAGGCTGACTCCCACGAGTCCTCCATTGGTGTCCGGGGGCAGGGAGCCCCGTAATGCGTCTGATGTCGGATCAACGACTCGATCCTAGTGACGGGTTCCCGCACCCCGCAGTCCCTGGACCCGAACAATCACAGGGTGTCGAGCGCCTTGACGTACTCGTTCAGGTCACGCGCGTCCGGCAGGGCGTTGACGACGGTCCAGTGGACGAGGCCCTCCTTGTCGATGACGAAGGTGCCGCGCACCGCGCAGCCCTTGTCCTCGGCGAAGACGCCGTAGGCCCGGGAGACCTCGCCGTGCGGCCAGAAGTCGCTGAGCAGCGGGTATTCAAGGCCCTCCTGCTCGGCGAAGACCCGCAGGGTGTGGATGGAGTCGTTCGACACCGCGAGCAGCTGGGTGTCACGTTCGGAGAACTGCGGAAGGTTGTCACGCAGCTCGCACAGCTCGCCGGTGCACACACCGGTGAAGGCGAAGGGGTAGAACAGCAGTACGACATTCTTGGCGCCGCGGAAGTCGGACAGCTTCACGGTGGCACCGTGGTTGTCCTTGAGCTCGAAGTCGGGGGCCTTGTCGCCTACCTGGATCGCCATCTCCTGGATGTCCCTTCGATGGGTGGGGCTGTTCGGGTGGCACCCACCTTAGGCCGCGCCTTCCGGATCCCCCCGGGGCCGTGGCGCCGACGGACGCCGCGGCTGCGAGGGGGGCCGATCCGAAAGACACGACCCGCGCGCCGATCACGGCACGCCACCGGACGGGCCGAGGATGTCGGCCCGTCCGGGACGTGCGGCGGTCGGGGTTACTTCTTCGTCTTCGCGGCCTTCGGCGTCACCAGCCGGCTGCCGCTCCAGTCCTTGCCGACGCTGACGCTCTTCGACGCGGAGAGCCCGGCGGTCGTCGCGGCTTCGGAGATGTCGCTCGGCTCCACGTAGCCGTCCCGGCCGGTCTTCGGCGTCAGCAGCAGGATCGAGCCGCCCTCCTCGATGTACGTGATGGCGTCCACCAGCACATCCGTCAGGTCGCCGTCCTCGTCGCGGAACCACAGCACCACGGCATCGGCTACATCGTCGTAGTCCTCATCCACCAGGTCGCTGCCGATGACTTCCTCAATGGCCTCGCGGAGTTCCTGGTCTACGTCGTCGTCGTAGCCGATCTCCTGGACCACCTGCTCGGGCTGGAACCCCAGCCTGACGGCAGGGTTCGTCCGCTCCTCCGCGTGGTCCGCGGTCGCGCTCACGGGTTGCCTCCTGATCATGTTTTGGAATGGGGGTCCCCCCGGGCCCGCTCCGGGCTTGGGGGAGTCTCGGCCTCGCGCGTGCGCGAAGCGTTGGCCGTAGTCCACACGGGCGGGACGGATCGCGCAAGTACCCGGCCGTCGAGACCGCCGAAACGGTGACTTTCCGGGCGGTGTCGCCGCAACTTACGGCACACCATCCCGACCCTGGGGTGACACAGCACACACCTTTCTGCCCTGTTTGGGCGTTTGGGAACCGTCCATGAGGACCAAGCCGGAGACAAAGTCCTGGACCACGTGCTGGACCAGGATCGGGTTACCCCACAGTAGAGGTGACGTTTGCCGCCCCGAGGTACACGATGGGGAACGGTGCAGGCATACCGAAAACGCAGCGAACAACAGGGAAATGCAGCCCTCTGACAGGTAAGGATCAGCGTGGCTTCCGGATCCGATCGCAATCCGATCATCATTGGCGGCCTTCCGAGTCAGGTTCCTGACTTCGACCCCGAGGAAACCCAGGAGTGGCTCGACTCCCTCGATGCCGCCGTCGACGAGCGGGGCCGGGAACGTGCCCGCTATCTGATGCTGCGGCTGATCGAGCGAGCCCGCGAGAAGCGCGTGGCCGTGCCCGAGATGCGCAGCACGGACTACGTCAACACGATCCCGACCAAGAGCGAGCCGTTCTTCCCCGGCAACGAGGAGATCGAGCGCAGGATCCTCAACGCCACCCGCTGGAACGCCGCGGTGATGGTCTCGCGCGCCCAGCGGCCCGGCATCGGCGTCGGCGGCCACATCGCCACCTTCGCCTCCTCCGCCTCGCTCTACGACGTCGGCTTCAACCACTTCTTCCGCGGCAAGGACGAGGGCGACGGCGGCGACCAGGTCTTCTTCCAGGGCCACGCCTCACCGGGCATCTACGCCCGCGCGTTCCTGCTCGACCGCCTCAGCGAGGGCAACCTCGACGCGTTCCGGCAGGAGAAGTCGAAGGCCCCGCACGGCCTGTCCAGCTATCCGCACCCACGGCTGATGCCGGACTTCTGGGAGTTCCCGACGGTGTCGATGGGCCTCGGCCCGATCGGCGCGATCTTCCAGGCGCGGATGAACCGCTACATGCACGCGCGCGGGATCGCGGACACCTCGAAGTCGCACGTCTGGGCGTTCCTCGGGGACGGCGAGATGGACGAGCCCGAGTCGCTCGGCCAGCTGTCCATCGCCGCCCGTGAGGGCCTGGACAACCTCACCTTCGTCGTCAACTGCAACCTGCAGCGGCTCGACGGCCCGGTGCGCGGCAACGGCAAGATCATCCAGGAGCTGGAGTCGGTCTTCCGGGGCGCCGGCTGGAACGTGATCAAGCTGGTCTGGGACCGCACCTGGGACCCGCTGCTGGCGCAGGACCGCGACGGCGTGCTGGTCAACAGGATGAACACCACGCCGGACGGCCAGTTCCAGACCTACGCCACCGAGACCGGCTCGTACATCCGCGACCACTTCTTCGGCGACGACCACCGGCTGCGCGCGATGGTCGAGAACATGACCGACGACCAGATCCTGCACCTGGGCCGCGGCGGTCACGACCACCGGAAGATCTTCGCGGCGTACAAGGCGGCCGTGGAGCACAAGGGACAGCCGACGGTCATCCTCGCGAAGACCATCAAGGGCTGGACGCTGGGCCCGAACTTCGAGGGCCGCAACGCCACCCACCAGATGAAGAAGCTGACGGTCGACGACCTCAAGCGCTTCCGCGACCGCCTGCACCTGCCGATCTCCGACAAGGAACTGGAGTCCGGTGCGCCGCCGTACTACCACCCGGGCCGGGACTCGGAGGAGATCCAGTACATGCACGACCGCCGCCAGGGCTGCGGCGGATACGTCCCGACGCGTGTGGTGCGCTCGAAGCCCCTCGCGCTGCCGGACGACAAGGCGTACGCGACCGTGAAGAAGGGGTCCGGACAGCAGTCCATCGCCACCACCATGGCGTTCGTACGACTGCTCAAGGACCTCATGCGGGACAAGGAGATCGGCAAGCGGTTCGTGCTGATCGCGCCGGACGAGTACCGCACGTTCGGCATGGACTCGTTCTTCCCGAGTGCGAAGATCTACAACCCGCTCGGCCAGCAGTACGAGGCCGTGGACCGGGATCTGCTGCTCGCCTACAAGGAGTCCCCGCAGGGGCAGATGCTGCACGACGGCATCTCGGAGGCGGGCTGCACGGCCTCGCTGATCGCGGCGGGCTCGGCGTACGCCACGCACGGCGAACCGCTCATCCCGGTGTACGTCTTCTACTCGATGTTCGGTTTCCAGCGCACCGGCGACCAGTTCTGGCAGATGTCGGACCAGTTGGCGCGCGGTTTCGTGCTGGGCGCGACCGCCGGTCGTACGACCCTGACCGGAGAGGGCCTCCAGCACGCGGACGGCCACTCGCAGCTGCTCGCCTCGACCAACCCGGGCTGTGTCGCGTACGACCCGGCCTACGGTTTCGAGATCGCGCACATCGTGCAGGACGGTCTGCGCCGGATGTACGGCGGCTCCGAGGAGCACCCGCACGGCGAGGACGTCTTCTACTACCTCACCGTCTACAACGAGCCGATCCAGCACCCGGCCGAGCCCGCGAACGTGGACGTCGAGGGCATCGTCAAGGGCATCCACCGCTTCAGCGAGGGCACCTCGGGATCGATTCCGGCGCAGATCATGGCGTCGGGCGTGGCGGTTCCGTGGGCGATCGAGGCGCAGAAGATCCTCGCCGAGGAGTGGGACGTCAAGGCGGACGTCTGGTCGGCGACCTCCTGGAACGAACTGCGGCGCGAGGCCGTGGCCTGCGAGGAGCACAACATGCTGCACCCCGAGGAGGAGCAGCGGGTGCCGTACGTGACGCGGAAGCTGACCGGCGCCCAGGGTCCGTTCGTGGCCGTCTCCGACTGGATGCGGTCGGTTCCGGACCAGATCGCGCGGTGGGTACCGGGGACGTACCAGTCGCTGGGCGCCGACGGTTTCGGGTTCGCGGACACCCGTGGCGCGGCCCGGCGGTTCTTCCACATCGACGCCCAGTCGATCGTGGTGGGCGTGCTGACCGAGCTGGCCAGGGAGGGCAAGGTCGACCGTTCGGTGCTGAAGCAGGCCATCGACCGGTACCAGCTGCTCGACGTGTCGGCCGCCGATCCGGGCGCCGCGGGCGGCGACGCGTAGCGTCACGCTCGCCGGAGCGGGTGAGGCTCGGGCGGTGAAGCTCGGGTGAGGGGAGCGGGGCCTGACGGGTCCGCTCCCCTTACTCGTTCTTTACGATGCGGACATGAAGGAATCGTCGGCGCAGGACCGGTGGGAGCACCTGACGCAGCGGCCGCTGCTGGCCCTCGCCGTGCTGTTCGCCGTGGCCTACGCGGTGCCGATCGTGGACATCTCGGCCGGGCGGCCGCTGACCATGGCCTGCACGGTGGTCGAGTGGGTGGTGTGGGGGGCGTTCGCGGCGGACTATCTGGTGCGGCTGGCGCTCACCCCGCACCGGCGTGAGTTCGTCCGTACGCACTGGCTGGACCTGGGCGCGGTGGTGCTGCCGTTGCTCCAGCCGCTGCGGCTGCTGCGGCTGGTCTCGACGCTGATGCTGGTGGGGCGGCGGGCGCGGATGGCGTCGCAGATCCGGGTGACGACGTATGTCGCGGGAGCCGTCGTCGGGTTGCTGATGTTCGGGTCGCTGGCCGTGCTGTCGGTGGAACGGGATTCACCGGACGGGAACATCCGCACGCTGGGTGATGCCGTGTGGTGGTCCTTCACGACGATGACGACCGTCGGGTACGGCGATCACGCGCCGACCACCGGACTGGGCCGGATCATCGCCGTCGGGCTGATGCTGTCCGGGATCGCGCTGCTGGGTGTGGTGACCGCGAACATCGCCGCGTGGTTCATCGAGCGGTTCGAGAAGGACGACGTGGAGGAACAGCGCCAGACGGAGGCGATCCGCGCCCTGACGGCCGAGGTACGGGCCCTGCGCGCCGAGGTCGCGGCGCTACGGGAGCCCCCATCGCGACCTGACACGGCGTCGCCCGGGGCCCGGCAGAGCGGCGTCCCGCTCCTGACGGAACGGCGAGCTGACGGGGGTTGAGCGGCGGGTGCACGCCGGGCGGGTCCGCTCGCGGGTGACGACGGCGTACGGCATGAGGGCAGGGCCCCCGGTCGTCCCACCGGGAGCCCTGCCCTCACCGCCCTTGGGTCATAACAGGCCCGTGCCGGGGGTGGCCGCTCCGGCGAGCCAGATGACGGCCAGGAGCGTGTCAATGGCGCCCAGGACCACGGCTGTCAGGGCCGGCAACGAGTGCGTACCCGTCCAGGTACGTCCCATCGCGAGCCAACCGCAGACCAGCGCCACAGGGCCGAGGATGATCCCCAGCGTGAAGAAACCGGCGACGGCGCAGATGACTCCGATGATTCCGAGCGTCGCGCGATCCGGCCCGCTCCGTGACCTGATGCGGCCATGTGAGCGGGGGTACCTGCGCGTTCCTTGTCCGAAGCCCGCCATCGTCAACTCCCTGAACCTCTTGGTTGATTCGGGTCGTTCCGGGTTCCAGGACGCGAGTACCCACGCTGTGCTTCCCAATCCTCCGGTCTTGCGGCGCGCCGCCCCCCTCCGGCAGCGCGCCGCAGCACCGGTCCCCCTCCTCGCCGTACGAACTCCCCGGACTTGCCGGGGGAACTTGCCGTAAGCGAGGGCTTGACCACTGTGACGTGTGGTGCGTATCGGGTGGGAGGAATCTTTAGCGTTGTCACCCTGATAGGGGAACTCCGCCTGTTCCTCCCCCCGTTCGCCTCCCCCTTCGGCGGGGTCGGCGCCCCGCGTCAGATGTGTCCGACGCCCGCGCCCGCCTCCGCGTTCGCGCCGCGCTTGGTGAGCAGCGCGACCAGGACGGCGACCACCGCGACCCCGGCGGCGACCAGGGACGCCAGGCTCATGCCGGAGATGAAGGTGTCGTGCGCGACGTCGGCGATCTTCGCGGCGACGGCCTCCGGCGTGTTCGGTGCGACCGGTGCCACACCGACCTGGACCGCCTCCTTGGCCTGGTCCAACTGGGCCGGGGCGAGCGGCGGAAGACCCGCGTCCTTCCAGTTGCCCGCGAGGTCGCTGTCGACCTTGGAGGCCATCACGGCACCGAGGACGGCGGTACCGAGGCTGCCGCCGATCTGCATCGCGGCCTGCTGGAGACCACCGGCGACGCCGGACAGCTCCATCGGGGCGTTGCCGACGATGACCTCGGTGGCGCCGACCATGACGGGCGCGAGGCCGAGGCCCAGCAGGGCGAACCAGAGGGACATCACGGCGCTGCCGGTGTCCGTCTCCAGCGTGGACATGCCGTACATGGCGATGGCGGTGGCCGCCATGCCGCCGGCCAGCGGGACCCGCGGGCCCAGCTTGGTGATCATCGCGCCGGCCAGCGGGGAGCCGACGATCATCATCCCGGTGAGCGGGAGCAGATGGAGCCCGGCGTCGATGGGGCTCATCCCGTGCACGTTCTGCAGGTAGAACGTCACGAAGAACAGGCCGCCCATGAAGGCGATCGCCATCAGCACCATCAGCACGACACCCGCCGACAGCGGGACCGAGCGGAACAGCGCCAGCGGGATCAGCGGCTCCTTGACCTTCGTCTCCCAGAAGGCGAACAGGGCGAAGCCGACCACGGACACCGCGATGAAGGCCCAGGTCTTGCCGTCCCCCCAGCCCCAGGCCGGGGCCTTGATGAGGGCCCAGACGAGGCAGAACATCGCGCCGGACAGCAGCCCGATGCCGAGCAGGTCGAAGGAGCGGGGCGCGTTCTCCGCGCGGTGGTCGAGCAGGATCATCACGCCGAGGACCACGGCGAGGAGGCCGACCGGCACGTTGATGAAGAACACCGACTGCCAGTTGACGTGCTCGACCAGCACACCGCCGAGGATCGGGCCGCCGGCGGTGGAGGCGCCGATGACCATGCCCCAGATGCCGATGGCCATGTTGAGCTTCTCGGCCGGGAAGGTCGCCCGCAGCAGACCGAGCGCGGCCGGCATCAGCAGCGCGCCGAACAGGCCCTGCAGGACGCGGAAGGTGACGACCAGCGCGATGCTGCTGGACAGCCCGATGGCGCCGGAGGCGGCCGCGAAGCCCACCACGCCGATCAGGAAGGTCTGCCGGTGGCCGAAGCGGTCACCGAGCTTGCCCGCGGTGATCAGGGAGACCGCGAGGGCGAGGAAGTAGCCGTTGGTGATCCACTGGACGTCGGCGAAGCTCGCCTTGAGGTCGCTCTGGATGGCGGGGTTGGCGATGGCGACGATGGTGCCGTCGAGGGCCACCATCATGACCCCGACCGCGACGGTTATGAGGGTGAACCAGGGATGTCCACGCAACCCGGTGGCGGGGGCCCCGCCCGACGGGGACGTCGATGACTCGTCCCCCGGCCCCGTCTTGTCGATGGTGGTCTGACTAGTCATGCGTTCGAGATTAATGACAGCCACTGACAATTGACAAACTGATTCATAAGTCGGTAACTGTCAGGACACCCGCACATAGTCTGAACTGGGCAGACGGTTCGACGGACCATGCGGCGGGGTTGGAAACGCCGGGAAGGAGAGGCTCATGAAGACGGCGTCACGGCCGGGTTTGCGCGAGCGCAAGAAGCAGCGCACTCGGGACGCACTCGTGCGGGCCGCCCTGGAGCTGTTCACGACCCGGGGGTACGACGGCACCACCGTCGACGACATCGCCGACGCCGTCGAGGTCTCGCAGCGCACCTTCTTCCGCTACTTCGCCGGCAAGGAGGAGGCCGCCCTCGCCCTGACCGAGATGACGGTGGCGCAGTTGATCGAGTCGGTGCGCGCGCGCCCGCCGCACGAGGCCCCGGTGCAGGCGCTGCGCCAGGCCGTCCTGGAGGGGTGGGACACCCTCAACGACATCGTGGCCGAGGTCGTCCCCGTCGAGCTCTACCTGCGGATGTACCGGGTGATCGAGTCGACGCCCGTCCTGCTCGCCGCCTATCTGCGCCGCTCCGACGAGGCAGAGGAGGAGATCGCGCGGGTGCTCGCCGCGCGCGAGGGCCTCGATGTCGAGGCGGATCCACGCCCGCGCCTCGCGGTGGCCGTGTTCAGTGGCGTGATGCGCGTCACGGGACGACAGTGGAGCACCGGCGAGGACTTCAGCCTGGAGGCGATCAGGGAACTGACGGTGCGTTACCTCGAGCACGTGGGACCGGCGCTGACGGGAAACTGGCGGACGGGGTGACCTGCCCCGATAACACCCCTTTTGGGCAAACGTGATTCACGCCACTTGGTTAACGCGATACCGTCTCGTTCTCCTAGTGTGTCCTTTCAGTGACTTCCTTCGACACCTCCCCGCAACTGAACGTCTGGCGCGCACTGCTCGCGTTGGCCGTGGTGTTCGTGATGCTGGCGACCACCGGCTGGACCGCTCTGCGCACCCAGCGGGGCAGCACCGCCCTCCAGGCTTCACTCTCCGAGTGGGAGCACGGCCGCCTGCGCGGACACCCGCTGCCCGACCCGGACACCGCCCCCGGACGCCTCGCCCGGTTCTTCGCCTCCCTGACCGCCCAGGAGCGCGGCACCCTCGCCGGCCGCTACCCGCTCGCGGTCGGCAACATGAACGGCGCGCCGGTCGAGCTGCGCTACCGCGCCAACCGGATCGCGCTCGGTCAGGCCCGCAAGGTCGAGCGTAAACGCATGCACGACCCCCGGCTGACCCCGAACGGGCAGCAGGACGCCGGTCGGCGCATGCATCGCTACGAGTCGTTGATGACCACGGACCGCCACATCCTGGCCTTCGACCCCGGCGGCTCGGGCCGGGTCGCCGAGGTGTTCGGGAACCTGACCAGGGCCGAGCGGGTCTCCGTCGTCGTCCCCGGCGTCGACACCGACCTGCTGACCTTCCAGCGCACCAGCCGCCGGTACTCCGCGCCCGTCGGCATGGCCAAGGCCCTTTACAAGGCCGAGCGCACGGCGAGCCCGTCGACGCGTACGGCGGTCATCGCCTGGGCCGACTACACCGCGCCCGCCGGGATCGGCATCGACTCCGCCACCGCGATGCGCGCGGCGGACGGGGCGGTCCGGCTGAACGCGCTGGTGCGAGGCCTGCCCGGCAGCTCCCCCGTCTCCCTGTTCTGCCACAGCTACGGCTCGGTGGTGTGCGGTCTGGCCGCGCGCGCCCTGCCGGACCGGGTGGCCGACATCGCGGTGGCGGGCAGCCCCGGGATGCGCGTCGCGAACGCCTCCCACCTGCGCACCTCCGCACAGGTGTGGGCGATGCGGGACGCCGACGACTGGGTCCAGGACGTGCCGTACATGGAGGTCGGCGGGTTCGGCCACGGTGCCGACCCGATGTCCTCCGCGTTCGGCGCCCGGGTGCTGTCGGCGCGCGGCGCGGACGGGCACAGCGGGTACTTCGTGCCCGGCACGGAGAGCCTCGCGAACTTCGCCGAGATCGGCATTGGCGCGTACCGCACGGTGCACTGCGCGGGCGATACGGAAGCATGCCGGACGGGTTTGTCCGGTACGACGACGGCCGGACGCGCGTAGCGGCGCAGGAATCGCGGTCTGCGCGGAGAGGGGACGGAAGAGCTCGTGCCGCATACGATGAGCCGCATGGGTGACGTACTGGCCGGATTTCATGCCGCCTGGGAGTTCGAGTCCGACTCCGTGCTCATCCGTTACGAACGGGGGATACGAACACCCAAGTTGTTCCAGGCGTTGGGGGAACGGCGGATCCCGCTGGCGGCGCTCGCCGGGGTGACGCTCACCCCCGGCAGACGCGGCACGGTCGTCCTGCGGGCCGAACCACGCCCCGGCGCCGACCCGTTGATGGAGGCGGCCGCGGGACAGCTCAAGGACAGCTGCGATCCGTACCGGCTGGTGCTGCCCATCCAGCGCGAGACGCTCGCCGAGTACTACGCCGACGAGTTGCGGGCGCGGCTGACCGGAGCGGACGACGGGCCGACCGAGCGGTTCCTGGTGCCGGCGCCCGAGGCGCCCTTGCAGTTCAAGGCGTACGACGCGAAGGCGTCCTTCGACGGCCGGACCGTGCGCTTCCGCTGGTTCTGGACGGGCGCGTCGTCGGCCAAGTGGAAGGCCGGGGACCAGAGTTTCCCGGTCGCCGAGCTGACGGACGTCGAGTGGCGCTCCCCCGAGGTGCTCGAAGGGCACCTCCGGCTGCTGCGCGGTGAGGCGTCGCCGACGCAGGCCGACCAGGACCCGGCGGCCGTGGTCTTCGGGCTCGGATACGGGCCGGTGCACGAGTCGTTGCCGTTCGCCGCGGCGGTGCTGGCGGCCGTGCGCAACCGCTCGGCGGGGGTGGCGGTCCCGGCCGTGGCCGCGCCGCGCAAGGACCCCGCCGACATCGCCGAGCGGATTCGTCACCTCGGGGAACTGCACCAGGCGGGTCTGGTGACGGACGAGGAGTTCTCCGTGAAGAAGGCGGAACTGCTGGCGGAGCTTTAGGCCCGGTGGTTCGCACCACGCCGGGCGCCCACGGACAGCTCCGCCCCCTTCAGGGGATGGCTACTCCCGGCCCGCGGAAGTGAACGACATGTCCGCGTAGCGGTTGCCCGCCACCTTGGCCGCGATCGGCTCCAGGAGCGCCAACTCCTCCTCGGTGAGCCTGATGTCCACCGCCGTCACGTTCTCCTCGATCCGGCTGACCTTGCGGGTGCCCGGGATCGGGATCACCGGCAGGTCGTGCACCGCCGCCTGCTGCTGGACCCAGGCCAGGGCGATCTGGCCGAGGGAGGCGCCCCGGGCCTCGGCGACGGCGCGCAGCGGCTCCAGGAGGGCCTGGTTGGCGGCCGCGTTCTCACCGGTGAAGCGGGGCTGCTGGCGACGGAAGTCGCCGGTGGTGAGGTCCTGGTCGGCGTTGGCGAAGGACCCCGTGAGGAAACCGCGGCCCAGCGGGGAGTACGGCACCAGGGCCACGCCCAGCTCCCGGGTGGCCGGCACGACCTGCGCCTCGATGTCCCGGCTGAACAGCGACCACTCCGACTGCAGCGCGGCGATCGGGTGGACGGCGTGCGCGGTCCGCAGCTCCACGGCCGTGACCTCGCTCAGGCCCAGGTGCTTGACCTTGCCCTCGCGCACCAGCTCCGCCATGACACCGACGGTCTCCTCGATCGGCACGTTCACATCGCGCCGGTGCATGTAGTAGAGGTCGATGACATCGACGTCCAGGCGCTGCAGGCTCGCCTCGACGGCCTGGCGGATGTAGGGCGCGTCGTTGCGGATGATGCGGCGGGTCGGGTCGTCCGGGGGGATCGCCAGGGCGAACTTGGTGGCTATCACGACCTCGTCGCGGTGCGCCTTGAAGAACGGGGAGAGGAATCGTTCGTTCTCGCCCGCGCCGTAGGCGTCCGCCGTGTCGTACAGGGTCACACCGAGTTCCAGGGCCCGCTCCAGGGTGGCCCGGGCCTCCCCCGCGTCCGTGGGGCCGTACCCGAAGCTCATGCCCATGCAGCCCAGGCCCTGCACGCCCACCTCGGGGCCGTCGTCGCCGAGCCGTGCCGCGGGGATCTTGCCGTTGGTCATCAGGACCTCTCCGACGCCAGGGCCCGCCCGGCGTCCGCGTAGAAACCGATCTTCCGGTCGAGGACCGCGAGCGTGTCCTGAAGTTCCGCGATCCGGGCGAGGACGTCCTCGCGGGTCGCCTTCAGCAGCTCGAAGCGGTCCCCATAGGTGTGGTCACCCTCGCGCACCAGCTCGGCGTAGCGCACCATGTCCGCCACCGGCATGCCGGTCAACCGCAGCTTGCCGACGAGGTCGAGCCAGTCGAGGTCGCGGTTGCTGTAGCGGCGCTGACCGGTGTGCGAACGGTCGATGTGCGGCATCAGGCCGATCCGCTCGTACCAGCGCAGGGTGTGCGCGGTCAGGCCGGTGATCGCGACGACCTCGCTGATCGTGTAGCTGTCCTGGCCTGCCGGACGCCTGCGGGAGTGTGGCGGGGCGGCGCAGCTCTCGGTCGTGGTACCCGTGGTCTCCATCACCGTCATGGCCTCAACGCTATGGCCTTGGAGTGCACTCCAAGCAAGCGGAACCGGTAAGAAAATCGGCAGGACGCGGCGGGGCCGCGGTGACTAGCGTGCCGGACATGAGTCTCGTACGTCGTGCCACGGCCGAGGACGCCGGGGAAGTGCTGCGCCTGCGTCAGGTGATGATCGATTCGATGTCCGGTCCGGACGCCGGGGACACCGGGTGGCACGCGGAGGGCCTGCCGGCCCTGCGCGTGCGACTGGCGGAGCCCGAGGGGGACTTCGCGGCCTTCGTCGTCGACCACCCGGAGCGGCCGGGGGCGCTGGCGGCGCTGGTCGCCGGGACCCTCGACTACCGGATCGGCAAGCCGGGCAACCCGCGCGGGGTCGGCGGATACGTCTTCAGCGTCGCCACCGACCCGGACGCGCGCCGTCGGGGGTACGCGCGCGCCTGCATGGAGGAGTTGCTCGCCTGGTTCCGCGAGCGCGGCGCCGGGCAGGTGCTGCTGACCGCGTCCAAGGAGGCCGAGCCGTTGTACGCCGCCCTCGGCTTCGTGCGCAAGCCGGACCCCGCGATGGGTCTGCGGCTCTGAGCCGTTTAGTGTCGTCCGCATGTCCTTGCAGAGCCTCGCGTTGATCGAGAACTGGCCGGTTCCCACCGCCGCGGCGGCCGTCGTCCGCGCCGACGGGACGCTGCTGGGCTCCCACGGCCCGGCCGGGCACCGCTTCCCGCTGGCCTCGGTCACCAAGCCGCTCGCGGCCTACGCCGCCCTCGTCGCGTACGAGGAAGGGGCCGTCGAGTTCGAGGAGCCGGCCGGGCCGCCCGGGGCCACGGTGCGGCATCTGCTCGCGCACGCCTCGGGGCTGGCCTTCGACGAGCACCGGGTGACGGCCCCGCCCGGGGAGCGGCGGCTGTACTCCAACGCCGGGTTCGAGCAACTCGGGGAGCACATCGCGAAGGCCACCGACATCCCGTTCGCCGAGTATCTGCGGCAGGCGGTGCTGGAGCCTCTGGGGATGACGTCCACGTCACTGGAGGGCTCTCCGGCCAAGGACGGCGTGTCCACGGTGGAGGACCTCGCACGGTTCGCGGCGGAGGTGCAGGCACCCCGGCTGCTCGATCCGCGCACCGTCGCCGAGGCGATGACCGTCCAGTACCCGGGCACGAAGGGTGTACTGCCGGGGTACGGACACCAGAACCCGAACGACTGGGGGCTCGGCTTCGAGATCCGCGACGGCAAGTCGCCGCACTGGACGGGGTCCTCGTCCTCCCCGCGCACCTTCGGGCACTTCGGCCAGTCGGGAACGTTCCTGTGGATCGACCCGGACGCGGGGGCGGCGTGCGTCGCGCTGACCGACCGCGCATTCGGGCCGTGGGCGGTCGAGGCGTGGCCGGCGTTCACGGACGCGGTGCTCGCCGAGCTGTGAGCGCCGGGCCCAGGCCCGGCCCAGGAACCGCCCTAGGACATCTCCCACAGCAGCAGCTCCGCGCCGCTGATCGCCACCGCCTCCAGATCCTTCGCGTCCGTGATCCGCGCAGCGTCGCCCGGGCCCAACTCCGCGCCGTCCAGGCTCACTTCGCCGTGCACCACATGCACGTAGACATACGCCCCGTCCGGCACCGCCGTCCGCTCCCCCGCGCCCAGGCGCCGTACGTGCAGCATCGCGCCCGCTTCCGGGACGGCGTACGGGGTGGAGTCCGCGATGCCGTGGACGATCTCGTAGGCCGGGTCGCCGCCCGGCTTCAGTGGGGCCAGCCACATCTGGACGAAGGTCAGGGGAGCCGGGCCGTCGTTGCGTTCGACGTGCCGGACGCCGCCGGCGGAGCTGAGGCGCTGGACGTCGCCGGGACGCACGACCGTCTCGTGGCCGGCCGAGTCCCGGTGGGTCAGCTCACCGCCGACCACCCAGGTGACGATCTCGGTGTGGCTGTGCGGGTGCTCGTCGAAGCCGGCGCCGGGGGCGAGGCGCTCCTCGTTGCAGGCGATCAGCGCGCCGAAGCGGAGGTTGTCGGGGTCGTAGTGCGGGCCGAAGGAGAAGGCGTGCAGCGACTCGATGCCGGCCCCGGGATCGCCGCCTCGATAACGCTCCGTCGCGTGCCGTACGTCCATCACCGCACCACCTTGACATGCTCCCCGGGCCGAAGCCGGGATTCCGGCCGTACGAACCGGCCATACCGACGGTCGCCGGGAACATCCGTTCGCCGGCTCACCGCTGCACGCGGCGCGGCGCAGGAGGCCTCATGGCCCTCACCGGCACCCGGCGACGCACACTCCCGTCCCGATAAGGCAGTCTTGTCCACGTGCCCGAACCAGAGACCCGCCGCCCCGACGCCGCCCCACCCGCCCACTCGCACCCCGCGACCCTGAAGCGGCTGGAGAAGTCGTCCGGCAGTCTCGCCGCGCAGGCGATCGCGCGCATGGACGAGACGCTGCCCTGGTATCGGGCGATGCCCCCGGAGAACCGTTCCTGGATCGGGCTGGTGGCCCAGGCCGGTATCGCCGCGTTCACCGAGTGGTTCCGGCACCCGGACGCGCCGCAGGCCATCTCCACCGACGTCTTCGGGACCGCGCCGCGCGAGCTGACCAGGGCCATCACCCTGCGCCAGACCGTCGAGATGGTACGCACCACGATCGAGGTCATGGAGACCGCGATCGACGAGGTCGCGGCCCCGGGCGACGAGTCCGTGCTGCGTGAGGCGCTGCTGGTGTACGCCCGCGAGATCGCCTTCGCGACGGCCCAGGTGTACGCGCAGGCCGCCGAGGCGCGTGGTGCCTGGGACGCCCGGCTGGAGTCGCTCGTGGTGAACGCCGTGCTGAGCGGCGAGGCCGACGAGGGCGCGGTGTCCCGGGCCGCCGCACTGGGCTGGAACTCGCCCGAGCACGTGTGCGTGGTGCTGGGCCCGGCGCCCGACGGTGACAGCGAACTGACCGTCGAGGCCATCCGGCGGGCCGCCCGGCATGCCAAGCTCCAGGTCCTCACCGGCGTGCTCGGCGCCCGGCTGGTGGTGATCGCGGGCGGCAGCGACAACCCCCTCGCCGTGGCCAAGTCGCTGATCGGGCCTTATGCGCCGGGCCCGGTCGTGGCGGGGCCGGTGGTGTCCGATCTGCTCGCCGCGACCCGGTCCGCGCAGGCCGCCGCCGCCGGGCTCAGGGCGTGTTCCGCCTGGCAGGACGCCCCGCGGCCGGTTCTGGCGGACGATCTGCTTCCGGAACGCGCGATGGCCGGAGACCCGGGCGCGCGCGAGCAGTTGGTGGAGGAGATCTACAGACCACTGGAGGAGGCGGGGTCGGCGCTCCTGGAGACGCTCTCCGTCTATCTGGAACAGGCGAGCAGTCTCGAAGGTGCCGCTCGTATGCTCTTCGTTCATCCCAATACCGTGCGCTACCGGCTCCGACGTGTGACTGACGTCACCGGATGGTCACCCTCCGATGTACGGTCGGCGTTCACGTTGCGTATCGCGCTCATCCTGGGGCGTCTCGCCGACGGTGATCCCCAGCTCTAGACTTTTGTCGGGGGCCCACAAAACCCCCTCGTGTTCTTCGTCCCTGTCCCCACGGGCGGTCGTGGCCGTCCACAAGAGAGAGTGTGAGAGTGCTCGTACTCGTCGCTCCCGGCCAAGGCGCCCAGACGCCCGGCTTCCTGACTCCCTGGCTCGAACTCCCCGGTGTCCGCGGCGCCCTCGAGGCGTGGTCCGACGCCGTGCAGCTCGACCTGATCCGCTACGGCACCGAGGGCGACGCGGACGAGATCCGCGACACCGCGGTGGCGCAGCCGCTGCTGGTCGCGGCCGGGCTGGCCTCCGCGGCCATGCTCTTCGACGACCCGGCGGACCTGCCCCGCAAGCTCGGCGCCATCGCCGGGCACAGCGTCGGCGAACTGACCGCGGCCGCCCTCGCCGAGGTGCTCCCGGCCGAGGAGACCCTCCGTCTGGTCCGCGCCCGTGGCCTGGCCATGGCCGAGGCCGCCGCCGTGACCGAGACCGGCATGTCCGCGCTGCTCGGCGGCGACCCCGAGGTGAGCGTCGCGCACCTGGAGAAGCTGGGCCTGACCCCGGCGAACGTCAACGGCGCCGGCCAGATCGTGGCCGCGGGCACGCTGGAGCAGCTCGCCGCGCTGAACGAGGACAAGCCCGAGGGCGTCCGCAAGGTGGTCCCGCTCAAGGTGGCCGGCGCCTTCCACACGCACCACATGGTTCCCGCCGTCGACGCGCTGGCGAAGGCCGCCGAGTCCCTGACGCCCGCCGACCCGAAGGTCACGTACGTCTCGAACAAGGACGGGCGGGCCGTCACCTCCGGCTCCGAGGTCGTGGCGCGCCTGGTCGGCCAGGTCGCCAACCCGGTCCGCTGGGACCTGTGCATGGAGACCTTCAAGGAACTCGGCGTGACCGCGCTGATCGAGGTGTGTCCCGGCGGCACGCTGACCGGTCTCGCCAAGCGGGCGCTGCCCGGTGTCCAGACGCTGGCGCTCAAGACCCCCGACGACCTCGACGCCGCTCGCGCGCTCATCGCGGCGACTGCTGCACCTGCCGCTGACGCGGCGGGCGCCTGACAAGGAGCCAGGAGAGCATGTCGAAGATCAAGCCCAGCAAGGGCGCCCCGTACGCGCGCATCCTCGGAGTGGGCGGTTACCGTCCCGTCCGGGTCGTGCCGAACGAGGTGATCCTCGAGACGATCGACTCCTCCGACGAGTGGATCCGCTCGCGCTCCGGCATCGAGACGCGGCACTGGGCGAACGCCGAGGAGACCGTCGCCGCGATGTCGATCGAGGCGTCCGGCAAGGCGATCGCCGACGCCGGGATCTCCGCCGAGCAGATCGGCGGCGTGATCGTATCGACCGTCTCGCACTTCAAGCAGACCCCGGCCGTCGCCACCGAGATCGCCGACAAGCTCGGCACCGACAAGGCCGCCGCCTTCGACATCTCGGCCGGCTGCGCGGGCTTCGGCTACGGCCTGACCCTCGCCAAGGGCATGGTCGTCGAGGGTTCCGCGGAGTACGTCCTCGTCATCGGCGTGGAGCGGCTCAGCGACCTCACCGACCTGGAGGACCGTGCCACGGCCTTCCTGTTCGGCGACGGCGCGGGCGCGGTCGTGGTCGGTCCCTCCGACGAACCGCACATCGGTCCGACGGTGTGGGGTTCCGAGGGCGACAAGTCCGAGACGATCAAGCAGACGATCCCGTGGAACGAGTTCCAGATCGGCGACGTCTCCAAGCTCCCGCTGGACAGCAAGGGCAACGTCAAGTTCCCCGCGATCACGCAGGAGGGCCAGGCGGTCTTCCGCTGGGCCGTGTTCGAGATGGCGAAGGTCGCCCAGCAGGCGCTGGACGCGGCCGGGATCAGCCCGAGCGAGCTGGACGTCTTCATTCCGCACCAGGCCAACGAGCGCATCATCGACTCGATGGTGAAGACTCTCAAGCTGCCGGAGCATGTCACGGTCGCCCGTGACGTGCGCACCACCGGCAACACCTCGGCCGCCTCGATTCCGCTCGCTATGGAGCGGCTCCTGGCGACCGGCGAGGCGAAGAGCGGCGACACCGCACTCGTCATCGGATTCGGGGCGGGTCTCGTCTACGCCGCCACTGTCGTTACCCTCCCCTAGGCACTGCGTGCCGGATCATCAGGTCCGGTACGGAGTCCGAACAGCCAACACCCTCTGGAAAACAACGAAGGAGCGCCCGACATGGCCGCCACTCAGGAAGAGATCGTCGCCGGTCTCGCCGACATCGTGAACGAGATCGCCGGCATCCCGGTTGAGGACGTCCAGCTGGACAAGTCCTTCACCGACGACCTGGACGTCGACTCGCTGTCCATGGTCGAGGTCGTCGTCGCCGCCGAGGAGCGCTTCGACGTCAAGATCCCCGACGAGGACGTCAAGAACCTCAAGACCGTCGGTGACGCGACCGACTACATCCTCAAGAACCAGGCCTGATCCTCAGGCCGGTCGCCTGCCCCGCCACCCGGCGGTGGCGCCGTATGTCCCCGCATCGTCGGGGGTAGTCCTCCCGATCCGTTGGAGAAAGAATTCCCGTGAGCCCGACCAATCGCACCGTGGTCGTCACCGGTATCGGCGCAACCACACCGCTGGGTGGCGACGCAGCTTCCACGTGGGAGGGGTTGGTCGCCGGCAAGTCCGGCGTCAAGCCCCTTGAGCAGGAGTGGGCCGCCGACCAGGCGGTCCGCATCGCCGCGCAGATCGCCGTCGAGCCGACCGAGGTCATCCCTCGGCCGCAGGCCCGCCGCCTGGACCGTTCGGCGCAGTTCGCGCTGATCGCGGCCAAGGAGGCGTGGGCGGACGCCGGCTTCACCGGCAAGGCAGGTGAGGACGGGTCTGACGGGGCGGTCGACGCCGACCGGCTCGGCGCCGTCATCGCCTCCGGCATCGGTGGCGTGACGACCCTGCTCGACCAGTACGACGTGCTGAAGGAGAAGGGCGTCCGCCGCGTCTCCCCGCACACCGTCCCCATGCTGATGCCGAACAGCCCCTCGGCCAACGTGGGCCTGCTCGTGGGCGCCCGGGCGGGCGTGCACACGCCGGTCTCCGCCTGCGCCTCGGGTGCCGAGGCCATCGGCTATGCCATCGAGATGATCCGCACCGGCCGTGCCGACGTCGTCGTCGCGGGCGGCACGGAGGCGGCGATCCACCCGCTGCCGATCGCCGCGTTCGGCAACATGATGGCGATGTCCAAGAACAACGACGACCCCGAGGGCGCCTCGCGTCCCTACGACACCGCCCGTGACGGCTTCGTCATGGGCGAGGGTGCCGGTGTGATCGTCCTGGAGTCCGCCGAGCACGCCGCCAAGCGCGGTGCCCGGGTGTACGCCGAGGCGGTCGGGCAGGGCATCTCCGCCGACGCCCACGACATCGTGCAGCCCGAGCCGGAGGGCCGTGGCATCTCGAAGGCCCTGCAGAACCTGCTGGAGCGCACCGACCTGAACCCGGCGGAGATCGTGCACGTCAACGCGCACGCGACCTCCACGCCGGCCGGTGACGTGGCCGAGCTGAAGGCGCTGCGCAAGGTGTTCGGCGACGACGCGGACCACATTGCGGTCTCCGCGACCAAGTCGATGACCGGTCACCTGCTGGGTGGCGCGGGCGGTGTGGAGTCGGTGGCGACGGTCCTCGCCCTGTACCACCGGGTGGCTCCGCCGACCATCAACGTGGAGAACCTCGACCCGGAGGCGGAGGCCAGCGCGGACATCGTGCGCGGTGAGGCTCGCAAGCTGCCGGTGGAGGGCCGTATCGCCGCGCTGAACGATTCGTTCGGGTTCGGCGGGCACAACGTGGTGCTGGCGTTCCGTTCGGTGTGACAGTGCCCTTCGGTCTGACAGTGCCGTGAACGGCGAATGGCCCGGTCTCCCAGGGGAGATCGGGCCATTCGCCGTTCTGGTGTCTGTCGGATGCCGGGTGCGGGCCGTGGGGGGTGTTCGCGCAGTTCCCCGCGCCCCTAGGTGCGTTCTGTCGGATGCCGGGTGCGGGCCGTAGGGGGTGTTCGCGCAGTTCCCCGCGCCCCTAGGTGCGTTCTGTCGGATGCCGGGTGCGGGCCGTAGGGGGTGTTCGCGCAGTTCCCCGCGCCCCTAGGTGCGTTCTGTCGGATGCCGGGTGCGGGCCGTGGGGGGTGTTCGCGCAGTTCCCCGCGCCCCTTAAACGACCTGGTGGAGCCATCGCACGGGGGCGCCCTCGCCTGCGTACCTGAAGGGCTCCAGTTCGTCGTCCCAGGGCTTGCCCAGCAGCTTGGCGATCTCCGCCTCCAGATCCGTCTCGCCGTGCTGAGACCGTGTCAGCGCGGCGCGCAGGCGGTCCTCCGGGATCAGGATGTCGCCGTGGATGCCGGTGACGGCGTGGAAGATGCCGAGTTCGGGGGTGCAGCTGTAGCGCTCGCCCTCGGCGGTGGCGCAGGGCTCCGCGGTGACCTCGAAGCGCAGCAGGTGCCATCCTCTGAGCGCGGACGCCAGTTTGGAGGCCGTGCCGACCTCGGCCTGCCAGGAGAACTCCGAGCGCCAGGTGCCGGGCGCGGCGGGCTGCCGGATCCAGTCGAGGTTGACGCGTGTGCCGAGCACCCCGGCGACAGCCCACTCGACGTGCGGGCACAGCGCGCGCGGCGCGGAGTGCACGTACAGAACTCCACGTGTCGTCACCGGGACCTCCGGGCAGAGCGGGATCTTGCGAACTGGCGGACGGCAGTCAGTGGCGGGCAGCCACGTTGATGGCGAGGCTACCGTGCGGGGGCGCAAGGAGTGTGACGTACTGTCCGTCCCGATGCCCGGAAACGCCCGCCATTCACCCGGCAGGACGCTAGTACGGGTGCGAACCGTTGCGTGCCGCCCCTCGGGAACTCCCACGCGTTGTTATGGACGGACGACGTTTTCCACCATCCCCGCCGTCCCCGACGACACGGCGACAGACGGCAGACGGCAGACGGCAGACGGCAGACGGCAGACGGCAGACGGGACACACGACAACGAGGACAGACGGCACAACGACCGACGGCACCGCACGCGACCACACGCTCCACCCCGACCACCGAGGAGACCAACCGGATGCGGAAGCAGGGCCATCGCTCGCGTGCCGTTCTCGCCGTGCTGGCGGCGACCGTTCTGGGCGTCACCGGCTGTGACGCCGTCGGCGGCAACACGCCGGGGCCGAGTGGTACCGGCGCGCACAAGGCGAAGCCGACGCCCGCCTGGGACAGCAGCCCGGCCTCGGTCGCGGCCGTGGGCGACTCCATCACCCGCGGCTTCGACGCGTGCGCGGTCCTGACGGACTGCCCCGAGGTGTCGTGGGCGACGGGCGGCAGCGCCAAGGTCGACAGTCTCGCCGTACGGCTGCTGGGGAGGGCGAAGGCTGCCGAGCGGAGCTGGAACTACGCGGTGACGGGGGCGCGGATGGCGGACCTGCCTGGTCAGATGGGGCAGGCGGCGGCCAGGAAGCCGGGGCTGGTGGCGGTGATGGTCGGGGCGAACGACGCCTGCCGGGCCAGCACCTCGGCGATGACGCCGGTGGCGGACTTCCGCGCCGACTTCGAGGCCGCGATGCGCACCCTGCGCCGGGCGGCGCCCAGGACGCAGGTGTATGTGGCGAGTGTCCCGAACCTGAAGCGGCTGTGGTCCCAGGGGCGGACCAACCCGGTGGGCAAGCAGGTCTGGAAGCTGGGCATCTGCCCGTCGATGCTGGGCGACGCGGACGCGGTGGACGCGGCGGCGACCGAGCGGCGGGACACCGTGGAGCGGCGGGTCGAGGACTACAACAAGGTCCTGGCGAAGGTCTGCGCCGAGGACCGGCACTGCCGTTTCGACGGGGGCGCGGTGCACGACTACCGCTTCGGCACCGGCCAGCTGAGCCAGTGGGACTGGTTCCACCCCAGTGTGAACGGACAGGCGCGGCTGGCGGAGATCGCCTACCGGGCGGTCACGGGGAAGAAGGCGTGACCCGGTGTGGCCCGCGGGGGTGACCTAAAGTTCCGCACATGAACGAACTCTTCGCCACACTTTCCGACGGCACTCCGGTCCATCGCTGGACCCTGGAGCGGGCGGGGGTCCGGGTACGCATCCTGTCGTACGGCGGGATCGTGCAGTCGGCGGAGGTCCCGGGGCGGGACGGGCGCGTGGTGAACGTCGTGCTGGGGTTCGCGGACCTGGACGGCTATCTGACCCACCCCGAGCCGTACTTCGGCGCGCTGGTGGGACGGTACGCGAACCGGATCGCGGGCGGCCGTTTCACCCTGGACGGCCGGACGTACGCGCTCCCGCTGAACGAGCCGCCCAACACCCTGCACGGCGGCGAGAAGGGCTTCGACAAGCGGGTGTGGGACGTGCGGCCCGTCGAGCACGGTGTGCGTCTGAGCCGGGTCAGCGCGGACGGCGAGGAGGGTTTCCCGGGGCGCCTGGAGATCTCGGCCACCTACACCCTGACCGGGTCCGGGGCGCTGCGGATCGTCTACGAGGCGGTCACCGACGCGCCGACCGTCGTGAACCCCACCAACCACAGCTACTTCAACCTGGGCGGGTCCGGGAACGCGGGCGGGCACGAGCTGCGGATCGCCGCCTCCCGGTACACACCCGTCGACGCGGACCGGATCCCGACCGGCGCCCTGGCGGAGGTGGCGGGCACCCGGTTCGACTTCCGCGAGGCGCGCCCAACCGGCGCCGGGTACGACCAGAACTTCGTGCTCGACAAGGGTGTGACGCCGGACCCCGTGGAGGTGGCCGAGTTGTACGACCCCGCGTCCGGACGGGTCCTGTCCGTCGCGACCACCGAGCCGGGTCTCCAGTTGTACACCGCGGATCACCTGGGCGAGCCCTTCGCGCCCGGCGACGGCATCGCGCTGGAGACCCAGCACTTCGCCGACTCCCCCAACCGGCCGCAGTTCCCGAGCACGGTGCTGCGGCCGGGTGAGGCGTTCCGGTCGGAGACGGTGTACGGGTTCTCGGTGCGCTAGAGTCGCCCGCTCCCCGGTGGGCCCCGGTGAACGTCGTGAGCCCCGGCCCAGGTGTCAGGTCCCGGGCCGGGGCTGTTCTTGGGGAGACTTGTCCCGGATCAGACGTTAATGGTCGCGGTGAGCCGGCGGTCCGTGATCGAGCGGCCCACCTGGATCTCGTACGAACCCTTCACAAACGACCAGGCTCCGTCGTCCCAGATCTCGAAGGCGCGGCGCGGGAGTTGGACGGTGACCTCGGCCGTCTCGCCGGGGGCGGCCGTGACGCCCGCGAAGCCGGCCAGTCGTCGGGCGGGGCGGTCCGGACCCGGCTCGGTGGGGGCCAGGTAGACCTGGACGACCTCACGCCCCGCACGCTCGCCGGAGTTGCGGACGCGGACCTTCACGGTGGTGCCGTGGACCTCGACGGACTCGTAGGTCCAGTCGGTGTAGCCGAGGCCGTGTCCGAAGGGGTACGCCGGTGTCCTGCCCGCCTTCTCCCAGGCGGTGTAGCCGATGAACACGCCCTCGCTGTAGGGGAGTTCGCCGTTCACCGGGACGACCTGGGTGACCGGGGCGTCGGCCAGGGCGCCCCAGGTGGTGGGCAGTCGGCCGCCGGGCTCGTACGCGCCGGTGAGCACGTCGGCGAGGGCGGCGCCGCCCTCCTGGCCGGGGAACCAGCTCAGCAGGACCGCGGCGACCTCGTCCCGCCAGGGCATCTCGACCGGGGAGCCGGAGTTGACGATCACGACGGTGCGGGGGTTGGCGGCGGCGACGGCGTGCACGAGCTCGTCCTGACGGCCGGGCAGGCGCAGGTCCTTGCGGTCGAAGCCCTCGGACTCGACGCGTTCGGTGGTGGCGACCACGACGACGGCGGTGTCGGCGGCCCGGGCGGCGGCCACCGCCTCCGCGATCAGCTCGTCGGGGTCGCGCTGGGGGCCCTGGTGGGCGAGAGAGAAGACGATGGACTTGAAGCCGGGGCCTTCGGGGAGGGCGACGACGTGAGTGAGGGAGACCTCGACCGGCTGCCCCGCGGTGAGTTCGGCCTGGGCCTGGGGCTGCGGGGGCTCGAAGAAGGTCGCGAAGGGGTCGGCGTCGTCGGCGGGGCGCTGGACGGCGTCGAAGTGGGTCGTGCCGTCCACGGTGAGGGTGAAGGCGCCCATGCCCTTGATGCCGAAGGTGTGCGGGCCGCTCTCCCGCGGGGTGAAGGTGCCGGTCAGTTCCACGCTGTGGAGTGCGTCGAGGGTGACGCCGTCGGGGAGGTCGGTGCCCATCCAGGTGAGCGCGCCGGTGGGTGCGGCGCCGGTCCCGATGACGGTGCCCGCCTCGTCACGGCAGACGGCGCGCAGCTCGAACCCCTTGTCCGCGACGGCGAGTTCGGTGTTCGGGTCGGCGCCGACGGAGTAGCTGAGGGTGCCGTCGGGGAGGGCGGCGGTGAGGCCGTCGAGGGGGGAGACGACCCGGGCCGGGAAGACCGTCGCGGAGCCGCCGCCGAGGACCCGGGCGTCGCGGGCGGCGGCGCCGATCAGCGCGACCGTGGTCCCGGGCCGCAGGGGCAGGGCCGCATCCTCGTTGCGGGCCAGGACGAAGGCGCGCCGGGCGATCTCGCGGACGAGTTCCTCGCCGTCCACGGTCTCGGGGAGGTCGGTGACGGCCGGGGCGGTGCCCTCCAGGAGGCCGACGCGGGCGGCGAGACGCAGCACGTTGCGGACGGCCTCGTCGACCGTGGACTCCTCGACGCCGCCGTCCCGCACGGCTTGGGCGAGGGCTTCGCCGTAGACGGTGTCGGGGCCGGGCATGGCGAGGTCGAGGCCGCCCTCGATGCCGCCGACGGTGGCGCGGGCGGCGGTCCAGTCGGAGACGTTGACGCCGTCGAAGCCCCATTCGCCGCGTAGGACCTCGTTGACGAGGTGGTGGTGCTCGGTCATCGTCGTGCCGTTGACCGAGTTGTAGGCGGTCATGATGCCCCAGGGGTGGGCGTTCTCGACGATCGCCTCGAAGGGGGCGAGGTACAGCTCGCGCAGGGCGCGTTCGCCGACCAGGTTGTTCACGGTGAAGCGGTCGGTCTCGGCGTCGTTGGCGACGAAGTGCTTGACGGTGGTGCCGACACCGCCGGACTGGACGCCCTGCACATAGCCGGTGCCGATCTCCCCGGTCAGGAGGGGGTCCTCGCTGTAGGCCTCGAAGTGGCGGCCGCCGAGCGGGGAGCGGTGCAGGTTGACCGTCGGGGCGAGGAGCACGTGGACGCCCTTGCGGCGGGCCTCCTGGGCGAGCAGGGTGCCGGCCCGGCGGGCGAGGGCGGGGTCCCAGGTGGCCGCGAGCGCGGTCGGGGAGGGCAGCGCGACGGACGGGTCACCGGCGGTCCAGCGGACGCCGCGGACGCCGATGGGGCCGTCCGACATGACGAGGGACCCCAGGCCGATCTCCGGCACGGCGGGCAGGGACCACATGTCCTGACCGGCCAGGAGTCGGGTCTTGGTGTCCAGGTCGAGCTTGCCGAGGGCGGCCTCGACGGCTTCCTCGATGTCCGGGGATGTCGGGGTTCCCGTCATGGCGGCGCCTCCTGGTTGAAGTCCGTGCGGTCCCCCTCATCCTGCATCGGTTGCCTGTAGATCGGTAGGTTTCGTTATCGATACGTTACTTTCGGTGTGGTGCGGTGTCGTACGGTGACGGAATGAGGGCGAGAGTCAGGAGCGAGGAGCGGCGGGCCGCGATCGTCACGGCCGCACTGGAGGTGATCGCGGAGCGCGGTTACCGGGGGGCGAGCCTCGCGGCGGTGGCGGAGCGGGTGGGGCTGACCCAGCAGGGGCTGCTGCACTACTTCCCGACGAAGGACGCCCTGCTGGTCGCCGTGCTGAAGGAGCGGGACCGCTGGGACGCGGTTCCGCCCAGGCCGCTGCGGCTGGACCTGCTGGCCTCGCTGGTGGAGTACAACGCGACGCGGCCCGGCATCGTCCAGACCTTCTCGGCCCTGCTCGGCGAGAGCGTGACGGAGGATCATCCGACGCGCGGCTACTTCACCGAGCGGTACGCGCTGGTGCGGGCGAACATGACGCAGGTGCTGCGCTCCGAGTACGGCGACCGGCTGCCGAACGGGCTCACGCCGGAGCGCACGGCCCCGCTGATCGTCGCGGTGATGGACGGTCTGCAGTACCAGTGGCTGCTGGACCCGGACGCGGTGGACATGCCGGGGGCGTTCCGGGACTTCCTGCGGTTGCTCGGCGAGGAGTGAGGCGGCCCCAGGAGGACGGCAGCCCTACTGGCCCCAGACGACCGCCAGTGTCTTGCTCACCCCGCACAGCGCGGCGAAGGCGACCGCCCACTGCCATGCCCCGGCGGCGAACAGCGCGGCGACACCCGCCCCGAACCACGCCGTCTCGAACAGGGCCCGGCCCGCACCGCGCGTCTTGAACCGGGCCCTCGGTGACCCGAACAGCGCCCACAGCACGATCAGTGCGGCCGGAGCGCCGAGGCCCACCAGCCACGTCACCGGCGCGGACGCGTCGAGCGTGAACCCCCAGCAGGCGGCGGCCACGAGGGCGCCCAGCTCGATCAGGAAGAGAACGCCCAGGTTGGCCGGCTTCATGGGCGGCAGTATCACCCGGCTGCCGCGACCACGGCCAGCACCGCGCTCCACCATGGCGTGATCCACGTCCGTCGGGCGATACTGCGCCAGTCCCCCCACCGCGACGGAAGGACACAACCTCCGTGCATTCCCTACGAGTTCGGGCCGGCGTTCTCGGCCTCGCCCTGATGGCCGGCCTCGCCGCCCCGACGACCGCGAGCGCCGTGGAGACAGCGCCCGCGCCGAGCGTCGAGGAGCAGCGGCTCGACCGTGCCGTGCCCCGGGAGATCCTTCGGCGTTCCGGGTTCGACGCCGTGGCACCGGCGCTCGCGCGTGCGCTGAGCGGCGCGCGGTCGTACCCGCGGGCCCGGCAGATCGTCGTACGCGAGGGGTCTGCGCTGTGGCGGCGGGCCGTGGACCGGGCGCAGGGGCGGGGGCCGGCGGGCGGGGATCTCAGCCGGGACGACGACCGGCCGTTGTACTGGGCGCGACTGGCGATGACCCGCGAAGTGCGCACCTGGGAGCCCGGGTTCGGCCTGTCCGACGCTCAACGGGACGCGCTGAGGGACGAGTTGGAGCGGACCTCGCGTGGGCAGACCAGCGTGCGGCTTCCGCAGGGCGGGAAGAAGACCAAGCGGATCCTGGTCACCGGGTTCGATCCGTTCACGCTGGACCGGGACATCCGCATCTCCAACCCGTCGGGGGCCACCGCACTCGCGCTCGACGGCACGGTGATCGAGACGGCGGACGGGCCCGCGCGGATCGAGACCGTGGTGTTCCCGGTGCGCTGGCAGGACTTCACGGACCAGACGGTGGAGCGGACGCTGCGGCCGTACCTGAGGAAGGTGGACCTCTTCACCACCGTGAGCCAGGGCCGCGTGGGCCGTTTCGACGTGGAGCGGACCAACGGGGCCTGGCGGGGCGGCTTCGCGGACAACGACGGCATCGGCGTGACCGGGCCGGTCCCGGTCACCGACCCGGCCTCGCAGCCGCAGTGGACGACGACGACCCTGCCGTACGCGAAGATCGTGGCCGCCGGCACCGGACGGTTCCCGGTGTACGACAACACCGAGGTCACCGAGGTCCCGGCGGGCGGCACCGGCCCCGTCGTACGGCCGGACGGGCCGACGCCCGGATCGGCCGCCCGAAAGGGCGGCGGCGGGGACTACCTGTCCAACGAGATCGCCTACCGGGCCACGCTGCTGCGGGACCGGCTCGGGCTCCACGACGTGCTGCCGGGCGGGCATGTGCACACGCCCGTGCTGGAGTTCGGGGCCGGGAACACCGATCCGGCGAGCGGCACCGTGACCGACCCGGGGTTCGTGCGCAACCGGCTGGACATCATCGTCCAGGTGCGGTCGATCCTGACGGTGGCGGCGGAAGCGGACTGACGTCGCCGTCGGCGTCCTCCTCGGCGTCGCCGGACTCCTCGCCCAGCAGGTCGCGGGCCATCAGGGTGGCGCCCGCGACCGCGCCCGGCATCAGGAAGACCGCGACGAAGGGCACGAGGAAGGCCACGGCGAGCGGGGTGCCGAAGCCCCACACCAGGGTCTTGCGGGCACGCAGCAGGGCGAGGCGGTCGCGCAGTTCGACCCGGCGGCGCTGGAGGGCGACCGCGGTGAGCTCCTCGGTGAGGAAGAACCCGGTGACGAAGAAGCCGATCACCGGGACGACCGTCTGGCCGACGACCGGCACGAAGCCGCACGCGAAGAGGAGGACGCCCCAGACGGCGGCGCGCAGCACGATACGGAGGCTGTCGCGGGCCGAGATCCACAGCTCACGCCAGAGCGGCAGCCCGGACTCGGGCGCGGTGCCGTCCGGGGAGACGTCCCGGTCGACCTTCTCGGAGAGGTTCTCGTAGAAGGGCTGACCGACGAGCAGCGTGACCGCGGTGAAGGTGACGACCGACAGGAGCAGGCCGAGGGCGAACAGGACGACGGTGAGGAAGCCGCGGAAGAGTCCGAGCCAAGGGCTCGACCAGTCGTCGGCGAACGGTGTCGCCCAGGCGACGAAGTCCTCGCCCCACAGGGCCAGCGCGACGAGTGCCCCCGCGTACAGGAGGAGGGTGAGCAGGCCCGGGAGCAGACCGAAGCCGTACTGCCTGCCGTGGCCGGCCATCCAGCGTTGGCCCTTCAGAAGGTACTTGAATCCAGCCCCGAGATCGCGCATGGGAAAACCCTATCGGGGCCGGTTGCGCGGGCCGCACCCACGCCGTCGCCGGGCCACGCCCTGCCGGGGTGTCACCGGCCGCCGGGGCACGCTCCCCCGCCCTCGGCATGTGATGCGGTTGAGTCGAACAGGCACGCCCCGCCGTACCGATCGCAGGAAGCCCCGGAGGAGGTACGCGTGCGCACGACGAGAAACGTTCCTGCGAGAACCGTCCCGACCGCCGGACGGCGGACACCCCCTGGGGGGACACGCGGGTGGCGTTTCAGGTGAGGAGAGCGAATGACGCAGGAGATCCACGGCACCGTCGCGGACGGCTTCGAGGGGGTACGGGAGGAGTTCGCGGCGTTCGTCGCGGGGGAACTCCCGGACTACGAGGGCCAGTTGTGCGCGTATGTGCACGGCCGCAAGGTCGTCGACCTGTGGGCCGGCGACGGCGTCGACGGGGGGTCGCTGTTCGGGGTGTTCTCGTCGACGAAGGGGGCGGCTCACCTGGTGGTCGCGCTCCTGGTGCAGGACGGCACCCTCGAACTGGACCGCAGAGTCACCTACTACTGGCCGGAGTTCGCCGCCGAGGGCAAGGGCGCGCTGACCCTGCGGGACCTGCTGACGCACCGGGCGGGCCTCATCGGGCTCGACGCCGGGTTCACCGCGCAGGAGCTGGCGGACGACCGGGTGATGGCCGAACGCCTCGCGGACCAGCGGCCGTTCTGGCGACCGGGCACCGCCTTCGGCTACCACGCCCTGGTCATCGGCGCGCTCAGCGGTGAGGTGGTACGCCGGGCCACTGGCCGCACCCTGCAGGAAGTGTACGAGGAGCGGATCCGCGTCCCGCACGCCCTGGACTTCTTCCTGGGGCTGCCCCAGGCGCTGGAGCCCCGCTACCGCCCGGTGCAGCCGATGGCACCGACGGCGCCGCAGCAGGCCGTCCTGGACGCGGTGCCGAGAGGCCCGCACACGCTGGCCTCCATCGCGTTCAACAACCATGTGCCCGAGTCCGGGACCCTGGAGGACTACGCCAACTCCCGTGCCGTACGCGCGAAGGGCCCGGCGTCCGCGGGCGGGGTCGGCGCGGCGCGCGGGCTCGCCGGCATGTACGCGGCGGCGATCAGCGAGGTGGACGGGCGGACGCCGCTGCTGAAGTCGGACACCGTCGCCGAGGTCGGGCAGATCCACTCGGTCGGGTACGACCTGGTGGCGCGGGCGCACAGGTCCTACGGCCTCGGCTTCCAGGCGATGGCGGACGCCTGGTACCCGTTCCTGGGCGCCGGGGCGTTCGGGCACAGCGGCGCGGCCGGCTCGCAGGCCTTCGCGGATCCGCGCAGCGGGCTGGCGTACGGCTACACACGCCGCCGGATGGCCTTCCCGGGCGGGGCGGCACCGGAGAACGAACGGCTGGTCAGAGCGGCGCACACGGCGGCCCTGGCCAACTGAACGCGAACCGGGCGAGGGGCGGCCGTGACGCCGCCCCCACCCGTTCGTTGGTACGACGGAGGCCGCACCCCTGGACGTGGGGTGCGGCCTCTGTAGTGTCCGGGCCCGGGAACTACAGCTTGACGATCATCTTCCCGGTGTTGTCGCCGCGCAGGACGCCGAGGAAGGCCTCCAGGTTGTTCTCGATGCCCTCGACGACGGTCTCGCGGTACTTGAGCTCACCCGACGCGACCCAGGGGCCGACCTCCTGGACGAACTGCGGCTGGAGGTCGTAGTGGTCGCCGACCAGGAAGCCCTCGATGCGGCCGCGGGTGGCGATGAGGCGGGCGAGGTTCTTCGGGCCGGGCGCGGGCTCGGTGCTGTTGTAGACCGAGATCATCCCGCAGACCGCGATACGACCGCCCTGGTTGAGGGAGCCGATGGCGGCCTCCAGGTGGTCGCCGCCGACGTTGTCGAAGTAGACGTCGATGCCGTCCGGGGCGGCGGCGCGCAGCTGCTCGGAGACCGGGCCCTCCTTGTAGTTGAAGGCGGCGTCGAAGCCGTACTCCTCGACGAGGAGCTTGACCTTCTCGTCCGAGCCGGCCGAGCCGATGACCCGGGCGGCGCCCTTCAGCTTGGCGATCTGGCCGACCTGGCTGCCGACGGCGCCCGCGGCGCCGGAGACGAACACCGTGTCGCCCTCCTTGAAGGAGGCGGTGCGCAGGAGCCCGGCGTAGGCGGTGAGGCCGGTCATGCCGAGCACACCGAGGTACGTCGACAGGGGCGCGGCGTCGGCGTCGACCTTGACGGCCTGCTTGGCGTCGAAGGTGGCGTACTCGCGCCAGCCGCCGAAGTGCAGTACGTGGTCACCGACGGCGATGCCCTCGGCCTCGGAGGCGACGACCTCGCCGACTGCGCCGCCCTGCATGGCCTTGCCCAGCTCGAAGGGGGCCACGTACGACTTCGCGGAGCTCATCCGGCCGCGCATGTAAGGGTCGACGGAGAGGTACTCGTTGCGCACCAGGACCTGGCCGGGGCCGGGCTGCCGTATCTCCGCCTCGGCCAGCTCGAAGTCCTCGGGCTTGGGCCAGCCGACGGGACGGCTGAGCAGACGCCATTCGCGGCCGGCGGAGGGGAGCGTGGGGGTGTCGGACATGAGAGGTAGCGCCTTTCCTGCGAATGCTTCAGTACCTGAAACAACCATGCCTCTGAATATTTCAGGCTGTCAAGTAACGGGGTACCCTGGATCGCATGGCCACACCCGAGAAGACCCGCCGTCCCGATGCGCTGACCATGGAGGTCGTCGAGCTCATCGGCGACGTCGTGGCCCGGTTCTACGAGGACTACGAGGACGCCGCGGCGGAGCACGCCCTGACCGGCGCGCAGGCGCGGCTGCTCAGCCTGCTGTCACTGGAGCCGCTGCCGATGCGGAAGCTGGCGCAGAAGCTGAGGTGCGAGCCGTCGAACGTGACCGGCATCGTGGACCGGCTGGAGGCCCGGGGCCTGGTGGAGCGGCGTACCGATCCCAAGGACCGGCGGGTGAAGCTGGCGGCGGCCACGCAGGAGGGCAGCCGCGTGGCCCGTGAACTCCGGGAGGGCCTGCGCTTCGCCCGGCAGCCGCTGGCCGGCCTCTCCGACACGGAGCGCGAGGCACTGCGGGACCTGCTGCGGCGGATGGTCCACACGGAGGCGTAACGCCGGGGGCAATGCTGTCAGATTTACGTAAGCGAACGTTTCATGTGCACCACCACAGGAAGCGGTCGCAGGTCTGCGTCGGGCGCGGTTCCGGGTTCGGGTCCGCGGTGGTCGGGGCGGCCGTGGGCGTGGGGGCCCTGGTCGGGTCCGATCCGGCCGGGGCCGTGGGAGAGCCGCCCGGGGCGGGGTCGGACGGTGTGCCGGCGCCGTCGCTGGGCCGGTCGGTGCCCTCGTCCGACGTGCCGTCCTTACCGTCCTTACGGTCCTTGTCGCCCTTGACGGACTCGGAGGCCGACGGGGACGCCGAGGGGTCGGGGGAGGGCGAGTCCGCCGCCCCTGCTCCGACGTCCTTCGGGGTGCCCGACGGCTTGCCCGTCCCGTCCGCCTCCGGGGAGGCGTCGCCCGCCGCAGACTCGTCACCGGCCGCGGCCGGTTTCGGGGCGTCGCCCGGGGCGTCCATGCCGAGTTCCGCGAGACTCAGTCCGCCCGCGGCCAGCACGAAACCCGCGACGATCAAGAGAGTCCTGCGTCGGCGGCGTCGATGCGCCGCGGCTTTGCGATCGCGGCGGCTCGCACCTTCCGAGGAGGCGTACGGGTCGTCGTCGGCGTCGTCGTCCTCGTACCCGGTGTCGCCGTCGTACTCCGCCGCGTCGCCCGTATCCCCAGCGCCGTCCAACTCCCGGTTTTCGTCGGCGCGTTCGGGCCGCCCCTCGGGATCAGGTACCGCCCGGCCGCCACGGCCCCGGGCGCGCCGACGCGCCGCGCGGCCGCCCGTCGGCTCCGCCACCGCCTCGGCCCGGTCGCCGACCGTCTGTGCCTCTCCCCCGGCGTCCGCGGGGTCCGCGACGTGTGGGGCCACCGCCTCCGCCGCGCCCTCGTACGAGAACACCTCGGCCCCGGCGCCGTAGGAGGCCTCGTACGCGGCCGTGGGAGCCCCGCCGGAATATCCGCCGTCGCCCACCCTGCCGGGTCCGTAGGCGGCCTCGTAGGCCGCTTCGTACGCCTCATAGGACCCCGCGCTATCCGCGACCGGCCCCTCACCCAACGACCCCTCACCCGCCGCCCCCGACCACGCGGGCGCGTGATCCCGCGTCGCGTGTGTGTGGAGCTGATCGACGGATGCGCCGCACCCCGGGCAGGCGAGAGCGCCGTTGAGGTGCCTGCGGCACGGCTGGCAGTAGTCCATGACGCGTGGAAGATTAAGTTCCTCTCACACGGCCCTCATAGTCATAGCTGTGAAAGTTGTGTAGGGAAGCCGACGCCCCGGGTGGCCACGTGCGGCCAGGTCGGGACAACGCGGCGAAACCGCCGTCGAAAGCCTTGCCGAAAGCAGTGTCGAAACCGTTATGCGGTGGACGCATCGACACCCATTGACACCCACCTCACACCGTCCTTACTGTCACGCCAGCATTTCGAACGTGTGACGAAATCTCGAACACACGCACCGAACTGAACGAAGCAGACGACGCAGCAAGGGGCTACTGCCGTGCGCATCACCGGAATCAGCACACACGTGGTCGGTACGCCGTGGCGCAACCTGACCTACGTCCAGGTGCACACCGACGAGGGCATCACGGGCGTCGGCGAGACCAGGATGCTGGGCCACACCGACGCGCTGATCGGCTATCTGCGGGAGGCACAGACCAATCACATCCTGGGCTCGGACCCGTTCGCCACCGAAGACCTCGTCAAGCGCATGAAGTACGGCGACTACGGGCGGGCCGGCGAGATCGTGATGTCCGGGATCGCCGTCATCGAGATGGCCTGCTGGGACATCAAGGGCAAGGCCCTCGGCGTCCCGGTGTGGCAGCTGCTGGGCGGCAAGGTCACCGACAAGGTCAAGGCGTACGCCAACGGCTGGTACACCACCGAGCGGACCCCGGAGGCCTACCACAAGGCCGCGCAGGGCGTGATGGAGCGCGGGTACAAGGCCCTCAAGATCGACCCGTTCGGCACCGGGCACTTCGAGCTCGACCACGAGCAGAGCCTGTACGCCGTCTCCCTCATCGAGGCCGTGCGTGACGCCATCGGGCCGGACGCCGAGCTGATGCTGGAGATGCACGGCCGCTTCTCCCCCGCCACCGCCGTCCGGCTGGCCAAGGACCTCGCGCCCTTCAAGCCCGCGTGGCTGGAGGAGCCCGTGCCGCCGGAGAACCTGAAGGCGCTGGAGAAGGTCGCCGCCAAGGTCGACATCCCGGTCGCCACCGGTGAGCGGATTCACGATCGCATCGAGTTCCGTGAGCTGTTCGAGAGCCAGGCCGTCGACATCATCCAGCCGGACGTCGGCCACATCGGCGGCATCTGGGAGACCCGGAAGCTGGCCGCCACCGCGGAGACCCACTACGTGCTGGTCGCCCCGCACAACGTCGGCGGCCCGGTGCTGACCGCCGCCTCCCTCCAGGTCGGCTTCTCCTCGCCGAACTTCAAGATCCTGGAGCACTTCAACGACTTCGCCGACGCGGAGATCAAGAAGGTCGTCAAGGGAGCGCCCGAGGTGATCGACGGCTACTTCCACCTGTCCGACAAGCCCGGTCTCGGTGTCGAGCTGGACGTGGACGCGGCCGCCGAGTTCCCGCAGCAGCAGGCCCGCTTCGACCTGTGGGCCGAAGGCTGGGAGCAGCGCAAGCCGAAGGGCACCCAGAAGTGAGCTCCGCCGTCGTCATCGAGGCGCCCGGCGAGCACCGGCTGACCTCGCACGAGGCCAGGCGGCCGGAGGCCGGGGAGGCGCTGGTGCGCGTCCACGCCGTGGGCATCTGCGGCAGCGACCGCGAGGTGTACCAGGGCAACCGGCCCGAGGGATACGTGCGTTACCCCCTCACGCCGGGCCATGAGTGGTCCGGGACGGTCGAGGCCGTCGGCGCCGGGGTGCCGGCGTCCCTGGTCGGCCGCAAGGTCGTCGGGGAGGGTTTCCGCAACTGCCAGGTGTGCGACCGCTGCCACGCGGGCGAGACGACGCTGTGCACGGCGGGGTACGAGGAGACCGGGTTCACCCAGCCGGGTGCGATGGCCACCACGCTCACCCTCCCGGCGCGCCTCCTGCACGTGCTGCCGGACGACGCCGACCTGACCGCGGGCGCCCTGCTGGAGCCCGCCGCCTGCATCGCGGCCGCCGCGATCAAGGCGAACGCCCTGCCGGGCGAGCGGGTCGCCGTGGTCGGCACCGGGACGCTGGGCATGTTCGCCGTGCAGTTCCTGAAGGCGGGCTCCCCGGCCGAGCTGCTGGTCGTGGGCACCCGTGACGACCGGGAGGCGCTGTCCCGCCAGTTCGGCGCCACGGACTTCCGCACCAAGGACCAGGAACTCCCCGAGGACTTCGACGTCGTCATCGAGACCGCCGGGTCCGCGTCCGCCGCGCGCACCGCCGCCTCGCTGCTCAGGCGCGGCGGGCGGCTGGTCCTGACGGGCATCCCGGCGCCGGGCGCCGAGGGGCTCGACCCGACGGACCTGGTGGTACGGCAGCTGGAGGTGCACACCGTCTTCGGAGCGCCGCCGGACGCCTGGGCGCACACGGTCCGGGTGTTCGCGGCCGGGCTGCTCGATCCGCTGCCGCTGGTCACGCACGAGTTGCCGCTGGCCGAGTTCCCGCGCGCCATCGAGCTGGTCGGGTCCGGTGATCCGAAGGTCGGAAAGGTGCTGCTGCGCCCCTAGACGTACGCCGGTCCGGCGGTCACCTGACGGGCCCCTGGACCGGCGTACCCCACGTCTTTCCGTCCCCTGAGCCGCGAACTTCGTCCGACATACCGAACACTAAGGACTCCTTGTGACCGACGCTTCCACCACGGCAGCCCGTAGGCCCGGTGAGCAGGCGCTCACCGCCCTCGGCCTGGGCGCGCCCGCCCTCGACCCCGCCGACGCCTCGCCGCACACCTTCCCCGGCGGTGGCCGCTGGCGCACCGAGATCCCCTCGTGCGAGGGCCCCGAGGCGCTGGCCGTCGTCCTCAAGGAGTCCTCGCGCCTCGACGTGCCGATCCACCGGATCAGCCAGGGCAGCGGCGTGTGGATGCTGACCGACGCCGAGATCACCGAGATGGTCGAGGCCACCGCCGAACGCGACATCGAGCTCTGCCTGTTCACCGGTCCGCGCGGCACCTGGGACATCGGCGGCTCGACCCGGACCGACTCGCGCGGCGGGGGCCTGCGGGCCCGCGGTCACGACGCGGTCGCCGGGTGTGTCGAAGACGCCGTCCGGGCAACGGAGTTGGGCGTCAAGTGCCTGCTCGTCGCCGACGAGGGCGTGCTGTGGACGCTGCACCGGGCGCGCTCGGCCGGCATCATCCCGGCGGACACCACCCTCAAGGTGAGCGCCCTCATCGGGCCCGTCAACCCGGCCGCGTACGCGGTGTACGAGAACCTGGGCGCCGACTCGGTCAACGTGCCCAGCGACCTGACGCTCGATCACCTCACCGAGATCCGCCGGGTTTCCGGCGCCCCGATGGACATGTACATCGAGGCACCCGACGATCTCGGCGGTTACGTACGGATGTACGAGGTCGCCGAGTTGATCCGGCGCGGCGCGCCGCTGTACCTGAAGTTCGGACTCTCCAAGGCCCCGGCGATCTACCCGTACGGGCACCACCTGCGCGATGTGACCCTGGCCACCGCCCGGGAGCGGGTGCGGCGCGGCAGACTCGCGCTGGACCTGCTCCAACGGCACGGCGTGGGCGACGACATGGCGCCGCTCGGCTCCAGACTGCCCGGCTCTCTGCGTCGGTTCGGTACGCCCTCATAACGTTCCGGCCAACTCCCCTTCACAAAAGCCGACGCAGGCACACACAATCCCACACGCCCTTTATCTCGGTCTCCCTCCCATCGGCGCCACGGAGCGCGCGGTGCCGGACCGAGCCCGTACCGACATCAAGGATGATGATCATGCGTACCCGTCGAGCCGCACTCGCCGCCATAGCCGCCTCCTCCTCCCTCGCCCTGACCCTGACCGCCTGCGGCCAGAACAGCGAGGGCGGCAGCGAGGACAAGGGGGGCAGCACCAAGGGCGCGACCATCGGCATCTCGATGCCGACCAAGTCCTCCGAGCGCTGGATCGCCGACGGCAAGAACGTCGTCAAGGACCTCCAGGCCAAGGGCTACAAGACCAAGCTGGTCTACGGCGAGGACGAGCCCGACCAGCAGGTCTCACAGATCGAGAACATGATCACGCAGGGCGTCAAGGCCCTGATCATCGCGGCGATCGACAACAAGTCGCTCAACAACGTCCTCCAGCAGGCCAAGGACGCCAACATCCCGGTGATCTCCTACGACCGCCTGATCCTCGGCACGAAGGACGTCGACTACTATGCGTCCTTCGACAACGAGAAGGTCGGCGAGCTCCAGGGCAGCTACATCGTCGAGAAGCTCGGCCTGAAGGACGGCTCCAAGAAGGGCCCGTTCAACCTGGAGCTCTTCGCCGGCTCCAACGACGACAACAACACCCGGTACTTCTTCGGCGGCGCGATGAAGGTGCTCCAGCCGTACATCGACAAGAAGCAGCTGGTGATCAAGTCCGGCCAGAAGGAGCTCACCAAGGTCACCACGCTGCGCTGGGACGGCGCCACCGCCCAGCGCCGCATGGACGACATCCTGACCGGCAAGTACACCAGCGGCCGGGTCGACGCGGTCCTGTCGCCGTACGACGGCATCTCGATCGGCATCATCTCCGCGCTGAAGTCGGACGGCTACGGCACGGCGAGCAAGCCGCTGCCCGTCATCACCGGCCAGGACGCCGAGGTCGCCTCGGTGAAGTCGATCAAGTCGGGCCAGCAGACGCAGACCGTCTTCAAGGACATCCGCAAGCTCGCCGAGGTCGCCACGAACATGGTCGACGCGGCGCTGAACAAGAAGAAGGTCGAGGTCAACGACGAGAAGACCTACGACAACGGCACGAAGGTCGTGCCCGCGTACCTGCTGCAGCCCGTGAGCGTCGACAAGGGCAACTGGCAGAAGGAGCTCGTCGACTCCGGCTTCTACAAGGCCTCCGACCTCAACTGACCGACGGGCCCACTGCAGCAACAGATTGGAAGGCACGACCATGGCGGGACCCGTCCTGGAAATGCGCTCGATCGTCAAGACCTTTCCCGGCGTCAAGGCGCTGTCGGACGTCACACTGACCGTCCAACAGGGCGAGGTCCATGCCATCTGCGGGGAGAACGGGGCCGGCAAGTCGACCCTGATGAAGGTCCTCTCCGGCGTTCACCCGCATGGCACGTACGAGGGCGAGATCCTCTTCGAGTCAGACACCTGCGAGTTCAAGGACATCAGAGCCAGCGAGCAGCGCGGCATCGTGATCATCCACCAGGAGCTGGCCCTGGTGCCCTACCTCTCCCTCGCGGAGAACATCTTCCTCGGCAACGAGCACGCCACCCGAGGGCTGATCAACTGGAAGGACACGCTCAAGCACGCCAGTGAACTGCTGCGCCGGGTCGGTCTGTCCGACCACCCGGAGACCCGCGTCGCCGACATCGGCGTGGGCAAGCAGCAGCTGGTGGAGATCGCGAAGGCGCTGTCGAAGAAGGTGAAGCTGCTCATCCTCGACGAGCCGACCGCGGCCCTGAACGACGAGGACAGCGGCAAACTCCTGGATCTCATCCTGGAGTTGAAGAAGCAGGGCATCACCTCGATCATCATCTCCCACAAGCTGAACGAGATCCGCAAGGTCGCCGACTCGGTGACCATCCTGCGGGACGGGCAGACGATCGAGACGCTCGACGTGAAGGCGTCGGACACCAGCGAGGACCGGATCATCTCCGGCATGGTGGGCCGCGACCTCGACCACCGCTTCCCCGAACGCACCGTCTACGAGGGGGAGGTGGGCTCGGCCCCGGCTCTGGAGATCCGCAACTGGTCCGTGCACCACCCGATCGACCAGCAGCGCAAGGTGGTCGACGACGTGTCGATCGACGTCAAGCGCGGCGAGATCGTCGGTATCGCGGGCCTGATGGGCGCCGGCCGCACCGAACTCGCGATGAGTGTCTTCGGCCGGTCCTACGGCCGGTACGCGGGGGGTCAGGTCTTCAAGGACGGCACGGAGATCCGTACGAAGTCCGTCCCCGAGGCGGTCAAGCACGGCATCGCGTACGTCACCGAGGACCGCAAGCACTACGGCCTCAACCTCATCGACACCATCAACCGCAACATCTCGCTCAGCGCGCTGGGCAAGGTGGCCACCCGCGGGATCGTCGACGAGCAGGCGGAGCGGCGGGTGTCCGAGGGCTTCCGCAAGTCCATGAACATCAAGGCTCCCACCGTCTCCGAGCCGGTGGGCAAGCTGTCCGGCGGCAACCAGCAGAAGGTCGTCCTCAGCAAGTGGATCTTCACGGGTCCCGAGGTGCTGATCCTGGACGAGCCGACGCGAGGGATCGACGTCGGTGCCAAGTACGAGATCTACACGGTCATCGACCAACTGGCCGCCCAGGGCAAGGCGGTCGTCTTCATCTCCTCCGAGCTGCCTGAGCTGCTCGGTATGTGCGACCGCATCTACACGATGGCCGCGGGGCGGCTCACCGGTGAGTTCTCGCGGGCCGAGGCCTCGCAGGAATCACTGATGCGCCAGATGACTAAGGACAAAGAGGTAACCCGATGAGCACGGATGTGACCGCCAAGACCCCGGCCCCGGCGCCGGGCAAGAGCGGAGGCGGGGGCGCGGGCGGTGGCCTGCTGCGGCTCGTCCTGGACGGCCTGCGCAGCAACATGCGCCAGTACGGCATGCTGATCGCGCTCGGCCTGATCGTCGCCCTGTTCGCCGTGTGGACCGACGGCGACCTGCTGCTGCCGCGCAACGTCTCCAACCTGGTCCTGCAGAACAGCTACGTGCTGATCCTCGCGATCGGCATGATGCTGGTGATCATCGCGGGCCACATCGACCTGTCGGTCGGTTCGGTGACGGCCTTCGTGGGCGCGTTCGCGGCCGTACTGACCGTGCAGCACGACGTGTCGTGGCCGGTGGCCGTGGTGCTGAGCCTGGTCGTGGGCGCGGTGGCCGGCTCGGTGCAGGGCTTCTTCATCGCGTATCTCGGCATACCGTCGTTCATCGTGACCCTCGCCGGCATGCTGATCTTCCGCGGTATGACGGAGATCCTCCTGGAGGGGCAGACCCTCGGCCCGTTCCCGGACGGACTGCAGAAGATCGGCAACGGCTTCCTGCCGGAGACCGGCCCGAACACGAACTACCACAACCTGACGCTGCTGCTGGGCCTTGCCCTGATCGTCTTCGCGGTCTTCCAGGAGGTCCGTGACCGCAAGCGCCAGAAGGAGTTCTCGCTCGACGTCGTCCCGCGCAGCCTCTTCCTGCTCAAGCTGGCCTTCATCGTCGCCGCGATCCTCGTCGTGACGATGCTGCTCGCCAGCTACAAGGGCGCGCCGATCGTCCTGCTGATCCTGGGCGTGCTGGTGGTCGGCTACGGCTACGTCATGCGCAACTCCGTCTTCGGCCGTCACATCTACGCCATCGGCGGCAACCTGCCGGCGGCGAAGCTCTCCGGCGTCAGGGACAAGAAGGTCACCTTCCTGGTCTTCCTGAACATGGGCGCGCTCGCGGCCCTGGCGGGTCTGGCGATCGCCGCCCGCCTCAACGCGGCCTCACCGAAGGCGGGCCTGAACTACGAACTCGAGGCGATCGCCTCGTCGTTCATCGGCGGCGCGTCCATGAGCGGCGGTGTCGGCACCGTCCTCGGCGCGATCATCGGTGGTCTCGTCCTCGGTGTGCTGAACAACGGCATGAACCTCCTCAGCGTCGGCAGCGACTGGCAGCAGGTCATCAAGGGTCTGGCCCTGTTGGCGGCGGTCGGCTTCGACGTGTGGAACAAGCGCAGGGTCGGTTCCTAAGAACGACCGGGGCCCCGCCGACCGGCGGGGCCCCGGTTCGTTCCGGACCCGATTTTGTCAGGAACAGCACAATGCTGTCGCACGACTACGCACCGCACAGTACGGGGAGGCAACTCCCCTCATTCACGAGGAGCCGCACGTGGAACTGAGCAGACGTACCGTCATCGCCGGGGCGGCCGCCGCCGGTGTCACCGCCGCCACCGTCGGTGGCACCGCGCACGCAACGGGTGGCGCGCACGCAACGGGAGGCAGGACACCGGTGAAGGAGCTCTTCGGCAAGCTCGCCGACGGCACGAAGGTCTACCGCTGGTCGCTGCAGAACGGCGGCACCCGCATGAAGGTCCTGTCCTGGGGCGGCGTGGTGCAGTCCCTGGAGATCCCCGACCGGCACGGCGAGTACGCCAACGTCTCCCTCGGTTTCGACAACATCGAGGACTACGTCGCCAAGACCCCGTACTTCGGCGCCCTGATCGGCCGTTACGGCAACCGGATCGCCAAGGGCCGGTTCACCCTGGACGGCAAGAGCTACCAGCTCTCCGTCAACGACGGCGACAACAGCCTGCACGGCGGCACCCAGGGCTTCGACAAGCACGTCTGGGACGTCGAGCCGTTCACCAAGGGCTCCGACGTCGGTCTGCACCTGCACTACACCAGCGTCGACGGTGAGATGGGCTACCCGGGAACGCTCAAGGCGAAGGTCACCTACACCCTCACCCGGCACGGCGAGTGGCGCATCGACTACGAGGCCACCACGACCAAGCCCACCGTCGTCAACCTGACCAGCCACGTCTACTGGAACCTGGCCGGCGAGGGCAGCGGCTCGATCGAGAACCACGAGCTGAAGATCGCCGCCGCCCGCTACACGCCCACCGACGCGGGCCTCATCCCGACCGGCGAACTGGCGAAGGTCTCCGGCACCCCCTTCGACTTCCGCCGGGCCAAGCCGATCGGCGAGGACATCCGCGCCGGTCACCCGCAGCAGGTTCTCGCCAAGGGCTACGACCACAACTGGGCCCTCGACAAGGGCATCACGGCCAAGCCCGAGCATGTCGCGACCCTGAAGGACCCGTCCTCCGGACGCACCCTGAAGATCGCCACCGTCGAGCCGGGGCTGCAGTTCTACTCGGGCAACTTCCTCGACGGCACCCTGGTCGGCACCAGCGGCAGCACCTACCGCCAGGGCGACGCGCTCTGCCTGGAGACGCAGCACTTCCCGGACGCGCCGAACCACCCGTCGTTCGCCTCGACGGTGCTTCGGCCCGGGCAGACGTACCGGACGACGACGATCCACTCGTTCGGCGTATAGCACCGAGCGCGTCTTTCCGGACAAGTTCGGCGGACGGGTTTGGAACTCGCCCTCGTTCCACATCCGTTGAACGGTGTCACCTCCGCCTCCGTATGTAAGGGCGGCCCGTGCTCCCCCGCGCGGGCCACCCAATGACGACGGGCCCGGTCGTCCCCGCCGGGCCCGCCCCATACGGAGGCTCTCCTTGGCTGACAACGTCACCTCGCTGTTCCGCAGCACCGCGGCGCACAGCCCGTCGATGGCGGCGTTGACGCGGGAGGGCGGCGAAGGGACCGGACCGGTCGACTTCTGCATTCCCTGCAACCCCTACTTCCCCACCCCCGCCATGTTCGACGAGATGGCGGCGCGGCTGCGGGAGATCATCACGTACTACCCGAGCAGCGCCGACACCATCACGGCCGAGCTGTGCAGTCTGCTCCAGCTCCCGCCGCAGTGCGTGGCGATGGGCAACGGCTCGACCGAGCTGATCACCTGGATCGACCATCTCCTGGTGCGCGAGTCGCTCGCCGTCCCGGTGCCCACCTTCGGCCGCTGGACCGACCAGCCGATGGAGACCGGCAAGCGGGTCGACATGTTCCCGCTCCAGGAGTCCAGCGGTTTCGCCCTGGATCTCGCGCAGTACGCCGAGTTCATCCGCGCGCGCGGCACCCGGGTCGCCGTGATCTGCAACCCGAACAACCCCGACGGCGGCTTCCTGCACAAGCACGCGATCGTGCAGTTCATGGACGCGATGGCCGACCTGGACCTGGTCGTCATCGACGAGTCGTTCCTGGAGTTCGCGGACGCGGAGGTCGAGCCGAGCGTCGTCCACGAGGCCATGCTGCGGCCCAACGTGGTGGTGCTGCGCAGCCTCGGCAAGAACTTCGGTCTGCACGGCATCCGGTTCGGCTATCTGGTCGCCAACCCGGCGCTCGCGGGCCGGATCCGCTCGATGCTGCCCAAGTGGAACCTCAACTCCTTCGCCGAGCACGTGGTGTTCATCCTGAAGGAGCACGGCGCCGAGTACGCGCAGAGCCTCCAGCAGGTCCGCCGTGACCGGCTGGACATGGCCGGCCAGCTCTCGTCCCTGCCCGGGCTGACGGTCTATCCGTCGCAGGGCAACTTCCTCTTCGTGCGTCTGCCGGTCGGCGCCGAGGGCACCGTGGTCCGGGACCGGATGCTCACCGAGCACCGGATCCTCGTCCGCGAGTGCGGCAACAAGATCGGCTCCTCCAGCCGCTTCCTGCGGCTCGTGGTGCGCCCCCAGGTGGACGTGCGTCGCCTGGTGTCCGGCCTGGAACAGGTGCTCTACGGGACCAGGAGGGGAGCCGCCGTGCCCGAGCTGGCAACAGGGACCAGCTACAGCTCGGGTACGGCGGCAGTGGACCGGTTGGTCGGTGCCACCAACGGGAACGGCATGCAGGGCCTTGCCGCTCAGGCCATGTCCGTCGGCGCGCAGGGGCTCGCACCCGCCCCGGCCGCCGGCGGCGGCATGCCGATGCCCGCGACGGCACAGGCCGGCCAGCCGGGCCGGTCGGGTCAGACCGGCGGTGCCGGGATGCCGATGCCTGCGGTGGCCCAGGCAGCCCCACAGCAGCTCGGCATCCCGGCTCAGGCGCCCGCCCCGGCGCCGGTCCCCAGCCAGATGCCCAACCAGATGCCGCAGATGCCGCAAATGCCTCAGATGCCGAGTCAGATACCCACGCCGGCTCCGGCGCCGATACCCAGCCAGATGCCGTCGCCGCCTCAGATGCCGACGCCGCCTCAGGTACCGGCCCCCAGCCAGATGCCGCGACCGGTACCGGCGGCGGCCGCCGCCGCCCCGATGACCGGCCCCATGTCAGGCCCGATGACCCCGGCGTCGAGCCCGATGACCCCTGCCTCCAGCCCGATGTCCCCCATGGGCGCCCCCGCGCCCGGCCCGACCCCGCCCGGCGTCCCGGCCCGCGGTGGCCTCACCGCCGCCCAGGTCCGCGGCATGACCAGCCCGGCCCCCGTACCGGACCTGACCACGGCCCCGGCGACCGGCTGGCCCAACGCCCAGAGCTGGCCGAACGCGGCGGGGATGGGTCAGGCGGGGTAGGGCCTGTCGTTCGGATCAGGTCGCAGCACATCGTCGGTGAACGTCGCCGGGAGGCCGGGCTCTGGGAGAGCCCGGCCTCTCGTGCGTAGAGGTGCGCCGAGGAACGGGCTATGCGTCGCCGTCGTTGCCGTCGCCGCCGCCGTCGCGCAGGGAATGGATCATGTTCCGCAGGATCCGGAACGCGCCCGCCTGCTCGGTCTCGGTCAGGCCGGCCAGCATTCTGAGTTCGACGGACCGGACCGCCGCGGTCGCCTTCTCCAGGCTCCGTCGGCCGCGGGGTGTGAGCCGCGCGGGAAGGGCCTTCCCGACGGGCGCCTCCGCGGGCCTGGTCACGTAGCCGTCTCGTTCCAGGGACTGGAGCAGGACGTTCATGGTCTGCCGGGTCACGAACGCGCCCCGCGCGAGCTCGGAGTTCGACAAGCCCGGCCGTTGAGCCAGCAGCTCCAGGCAGGAGTAGTGCGTCACGCTCATCCCGAGTGGCCGCAGCACCTCCTCCATGGCTACGCGCAGGGCGCTCGAAGCCTCTTTCAGCAGGTAACCCAGTGATGTGTCCAGGTCGACGCCGGCATCGTTTTGACTCATGTCAGGATTCTGACATACGTTGGTCCGTGTCAGTCTTCTGACACGAAGAGAAGGAGCATCATCATGCCCGCCACCGGCCCCGACTTCATCTCGCTCCAGGCGCGCGACCTCGACGCGTCACAGGCGTTCTACGAGCAGTACCTCGGCGTCGTCCGCTCGCCGGCCGGACCTCCGCACGCCGTCGTCTTCGAGACGAAGCCGATCGCGTTCGCACTCCGCGACATCGTTCCCGGTACCGATCTCGCGTCCGCCGCCCGGCCCGGCATCGGTGCCGCCATCTGGCTCCACGCCACCGACGTCCAGGCCATCCACGACGCTCTCGTGGCCGACGGTCACACCATCGTCTCCGCGCCGATCGACGGCCCCTTCGGCCGGACGTTCACCTTCGCCGACCCCGACGGCTACCACGTCACCCTCCACGACCGCACCTGACGAGCCGCACACCGCCGACGATCACTAGGACTGCCGACGGGCCGCCGACGGGGCGTCAGCCCGGGCCGAAGTCCGCTTCCAGCCGCTCGCGCCAGCCCGGGTCCGCCAGGCCCGCCCCGACCAGGACGTCCCGCCAGTCCTCCTTGGCCAGCTGGACGGCGTCGAGGAGGCGGTCCACCCGGCCCCGGCCGCACAGCAGGGTGGCGGCGGCGATGCGTTCCTTGTCCTCCCGGTCGCCCCGCTCGGTCAGGTGGTTCACCAGCTCGGCGAGGAGTTCCCCCACCACCCGGCCGTCCCGTCCCGGAAAGTCCTGGGCGATGCGCTTCTCGACCCGCACGGTCAGCCCCATGCGCGCTCCCTTTCTCTCTTTTTGACCCTTTTATCACATCACGGTACCCCGACCTGGCGGCGCGGTGTCCGACAAGCAACTTGACGGCCCGTCACTTTGCCCAATCCACAGCCGGCCGACAGCATCGCCTTCTACGGTGCCGTGTTCATGACAGACACCCCCACGAACGACACGTCAGAAGCGCGGGCGTCCCACCCGGTCGGGCGCCGCACCGTCCTCATCGCCACGGGCGCCACCGCGGCCACCCTGGCCGTCGCCGCCGTCCCGGAAGCTCCGGCGACCCCCACCGCGCCCGTGGCCGCCGCGGCCGTCTGCACCCTCACGAAGGAGATGACCGAAGGCCCCTACTACCTCGACGGACAGCTCGTCCGCTCCGACATCAGCGAAGGCAAGGCGGGTTTCCCGCTCAAACTGAACCTCACCGTCGTCGACGACGACACCTGCGTGCCGCTGAGCAACGCGCTCGTGGAGATCTGGCACTGTGACGCCCTCGGCGAGTACTCCGGCTTCGTCGGCAACAACGGCCACGACGAGCCCGACAACGGCACCTTCTTGCGCGGCGGCGTCCTCACCAACTCCAGCGGCGTCGCGAGCATCACCAGCGTCTACCCCGGCTGGTACGTGGGCCGCTGTGTGCACATCCACGTCAAGGTGCACACGAACGTCACGCTCACCTCGGACGGCTCGTTCACCGGCGGCCAGGAGCTGCACACCGGGCAGCTCTTCTTCAACGAGACGATCACGGCCAGAGTCGGCGCGCTGTCGCCGTACTCGGCCAACAAGGTCACCCGCACCACCCTCGCCCGGGACAGCATCTACGACGACGGAGGCGCCGCGTCCGGCCTCCTCACCCTGACCGCCCTGGGCAGCTCCCCGTCCGCCGGCTACACCGGCACGCTCACGTTGGGTGTGGAGCGGAGCTGACGCGATCTGGGTCCTGACGGTGCCCTGGGTGACCGTACGTCCGGACGTACGGTCACCCAGGTCGGTCCCCGGCGCTTGGTCCTGAGACGCGGTCGAAGCCGGGCGGCGAGGCGAAACTCGACCTGGACTGGACCACCACGTGGGCCACTCCCAACGCGACCTTCCCGGCGAACCAGAAGTGGGCCGCCGACTCCTTCGACGTCCGCTGCGACAACTAGGTCGGCGGCAACACCAGCTGTGTCTTCTACAAGTACCCCGCGGCGGCCGCGTATTACTGGGTGCTGATGGACATGCTCGACTCCCACTCCGGGAGCGAGGAGTACGGATCACCACTGCACCAGCTGGCGGACGACGGGCCGCAAAGGACAACCGCGGCAAAATGTGCGATCTCGCGGTCGCCGAGTGGAAACCGAACCCGAAGGCGATCGGGAAGAGTTGTGACGACCACCCGTTCGCCAAGTCGCGAGAGAGCGGGGCCAGAGACTCACGTCAGGCAAGTACTCCGCACAGATGTACGCCATAGATGGCGCCAACGGAACGTTCCCACTGAAGCTCGACGAGAACTACGACTACCCGACCTGGCACGAAATCTGCGGTCGCGCGGCGATCACTGTGGCCCAGAACACCGATGCGGGCGGTGATCTGGGGCGATTCACCTCAGACGTGCGACCCCTGGACCACGACGCCTAATACGCCCAGACGGGCCTGGGGGGCTGCGACATCGACTCGGTCTGCGATCTCGGCTGACCCTGCCCCTGCCGGACCCCTTCCACGGGTCCGGCAGGCCGTCGCAGTGTTCCTCCGCCGTGCTTCTCAGCGCCGCGCGCGGAAAACGTGCCACTCCAGCTTGCACCCCTCGTGCACGGAGGGCACTCGGGGCAGCGAGGTGAGCGGGGAGCCGTTTTCGACTCCCGCGCACAGCTCCTCCAGCATCAGCTCCTGACTCGCCCACAACACCCGGTAATCGGGGTCGCCGAAGGACATCTCGCCGACCTCGCCGTAGTGGGCGCCTCGCCGGTGGTCCACGAACAACATGTCGCCCGAGAAGCTTTGGGCGAACGGCACCCACCCGCCGTGCGCGATCCTGCCGACCACCAGGTCCTCATCGCCCTCCTCCACCGCATCGGCGGCCATCGACGCGAGGTGGCGCTGCTGCTCCAGGATCCTCCGGGTGTCCAGTAGCGCGTAGTTCATCAGGAACATCCCAGGATCGGTGCTTCCCAGCGGCGCGGTTACGCCGTCGTGCCGTGCCAGGAGCACCTTCAAGTCCGGGTGAAGAGGGAAGCCGAGTCCTTCCTCCAACTGCGAGATGTTCGCCTCCGCGGCCCCGGCGCGCAGAGACGCGTACTCATCGGGGACGTGCTCGAACAGCCAGCGTTCGAGACGCTCCCACAGCTGTGCGGTGTCGTACGGTGCGTGAGACATGCAACTTGTATATCGGGGCCCGCCCGCTAGCGCTGTGGCCGGACCTGTACTTCTGCAACACCGACTGGATCCGCCGCGCCCTACCTGGAGGTGGACCGAGTCTCGTCTCTGGTGGTGCAAAGAACCAGTGCGGGGGCGGCGCATGACCGAACTGCGATCCCCGCGACGCGAAGCTCCCCAACGACTCCGACATGGCCGACCGTGTTGCTGCGTGACTGCCCCATTCCTGACAGGCTCGAGGCATGCCAGAGATCAGCAGCGTGGGAGCAGTCAACATCGAGCACGGCCACTTTCCCGTTGGTGAGATGTGGGAGCCGGGCTTCAAGCGTAGGGATGGCAAGCCGGATTTCCAGACCAATGAACCGGTGATCGTCGTGTCTGGCCAGGTCATCGTGACGTCGCGGGTCCAGGAGCACACTGCCCCAGTGGTCGTCGCCGTCAGGGACCACGAGGACGACACGCCAGGACCAGGCTGGACTCTGGTGGCATCTGTGGACTACCAGCCGGTCTACAAGGGCCGAATGGCAGTGCTGGACACTCTTGACGGCCCTGCCGGGCCTGCAGCTGGACCCATTGAGGTGTTTGGCCAACAGGCTGAACCGGGTGAGCCTTTCGTGCATTTGGACCCCGCCCGCACCTACCGAGCGCAGGTCTGGTCGCAGGGCCGGAGTGACTCCCGTGAGCGATTCAACGCCGCTACACGGCGCGAGGAAGGCCGTGGCCAGGACGGATTTGAGAGGTACTTGATCGCGTTCGTCCCTTCGGGAACACAGGAACCACCAGCTCCCACCGCAGAAGAGAGCCGACGAGATCGTGTTGCCCGCCAGCATGGACGGCCCCCGCTCAACATGCGCTGATCGACTGGCTGGCCCAGGGGGAGCGACCGGTGGCCGCTCCCCCTTCGGCTATGCCGGTTACTTCACGTAGATGCCGTACTCATTGTTGTGCAGGATCCGGTCACTGCCGTACCAGTCGGCCAGCTCGCTGCCCGCCTTGCTGTTCTCCGCCCCCGGCACATAGCGGACGGAGAAGTTGCCGTCCCCGAGGCCGGCACCCTCCTTGGTGGAGGCGAAGGGGAATTCGTCGCACTGGTAGCTGTCATTGGGACGGCTAAGACCCCGGCACGCGGCGTCCTTGGCGTTCCGGTTCTTCCGCGTCACCTCGGCCGCAGCCGCATCGAAGTTGGTCCAGTTGCGGTGCAGGGGACGCGAGTTCCCGTTCCAGATGTCACCGGGAATCACCTTGCCGGCCTTGGACGGGTAGGTGGTCTGGGGCTGGTACAGCGCGTCGTAGATGTGGTTGGCGACGCCCGCGGTATCGCTCTGGGCCCGATCGTAGGAGAACGACGGGATGACACGATCGAAGATCACTCCCGCGTCGTAGTACTTGCTGCCGAGAGACTTGGACGAGTCGAAGCGCACGCCGTTCTCGGGCCCGCTGCTCCACGGGGTGGTGGCGCCCCCACCGGTGACCTTCCACTGGTGGTTGTACACGCACGTGGCGATGTCGTCCGGACCATTGCCGCTGCCCCTGTCGGACACCAGCCCGTAGGCGATGTACTCATCCCTCCAGTCACCGACGGTCGTGGTGAACGGGTTCGACGAGACGTCGGCCACCCTGCAGGAGCTTGAGGAGGGCCAGCCCGCCTGGCCGATATAGAAGCTCATCGTTGCCGTGTCATTGAACTTGCCGGAAGCCACGACTTGGTCGGTGTGGACTTCGATGGTCGCGTCCCGCAGTTCGCCGGAGCCGGTGCCGATCTCGGTCTCGCGGAACCGGACCATGCCTTCGACCGCGCCCTGGCCGCTGAGCTTGACGGCGGTGTTGTAGCCCCAGCGGCAGAAGCTGAAATGGTTGATGATCTTACCTGCGGCGTCGTGCGCGTCGGACATCGCCCGGCACTGTTCCTTGGTGAGGGCTGCCGCGACGCCTATCCGTTTCTCCGCGGCAGCACCCCCAGGCTCGGCGACGTAGGTCTCGCCGTTCTTCTGGGCGATCCTCTGCTCATTGGTTTCGCTGGAAGGTTCCGGAGCTGTCGGCGTCTCGCTGGTCTGCAGCGTTTCAGCGGAGATGGCCGAACGCTGCCTGGTGAGGGCTTGTCGGTAGTCGGTGCCCAGCGGCAGATCGATGGGCTTGCTGGAACGCAGCCATACGATCTGCCCTTCGCTGCTTTCCGCGGTACCAGCGGATCAGTCACCCCGCATCGGGCGCAAAATCGCTTCGGGGGGCTATCTGACGGGGCAGCGGCTGGACGACGGAGACGTCGCCCGGTGGGTGCCGCAGGTACTGCTGCCCCGGCCGCCGCCGTGTTCTGCCTGACCAGCCCGGGTGGGCGTGGTGGACCAGCATGGTGGCGGGGGAGAAAACCACCGCTACGGCAGCCGCGGATCGCCGCGACGCTCGTCTTCACCGTCGTGGCGTCGGTGTTCTGCGGGGCGGCATCGGTCGACGATCCGCCGGTAACCTCTCACGACTGTCCAGGAGGAAGGTGAGACGGCAGTGCGGCGGCATCGGGATGGTCCGGGCCAGAGCCTGCTGGATGACCTGGGTCAGATCCGTTTCCCCCCTCACGGGCGCCCGACCTGAGGCTCGGGCCTCGGTATCTGAGGCCGGGCCGCGGTGCAGTTGCGTGCGGTCATCCGACAGACCCAGAGGGCCCCCGGACGAAGCGTCAGCCAGCGCCGGAGTCCGCTTCCAGTTGCACACGCCAGCCCGCGTCCGCCAGGCCGCCCTGAGCAGGGTGACGGCGGCGATGCGTTTCTTGTCCTCCCGGTCACCCCGCTCGTCAGGTGGTTCACCATCTCGGCGAGGAGTTCCCCCACCACCCGGCCGTCCCGCCTGACGTACGTCCGGACGTACGGTCATCCAGGGCCGTCCTCTGCCCCCTTCACCACCGTCAGCCAGCCCGGCAGGTCGATCTCGGCCCGTACCGTCTTGCCGGGCGGTGGCTCCCGGTCGACCACCTCCCAGCGGTCGGCGAGCGCGTCGACGAGCAGCAGGCCGCGGCCTGCTTCGGCGAGCGGGCAGGGCGGTCGGTGTCGTACGTCGGCCGGGGCCGGGGGGCGTGGCTGCGGGCGGGTGTCGGTCACCTCGACGCGCACGCTGCCGACGACCAGCGTCAGCCTCAGTTCGAAGTCCCGGCCCGGGACGCGCCCGTGGGTCACCGCGTTCGCGGCCAGCTCGGCGACGATCAGCGCGACGGCGTCGGAGGGGTCGCTGCCGTGCGGGATGCCCCAGGCGTGGAGTTGGTGCACGGCGAGGTACCGGGCCAGGCGGGCGCCGCGCGGGGTGGAGCTGAGGCGCTGCGCGAACGTACGTACGGTAACCGGGCCTTGGCGGGTCGGAGGTGATGTCACACCCCCAATCTGACCGGCCTGAGGTCCACTTCACCAGGTCGGAGCCGTGTACGCCGCGCGAGCGTACGCGGTCACGGACTGGACAGTACCGGTGACTGCCCGTGACCATGTGTGCGGGAGGTGACCGGGGTGGTCGATGGAGCGGTGGGTACGGTCGGGAGCGAGCCGGAGTCGTCCGACAGTCTGCGGACGTTCGGGGCGGTCGTCCAGGCGTTGCGGGAGCACGCGGGGCTGAGCCGGGGGGAGTTCGCGGACCTGGTCCGCTTCTCCAAACACACGGTGGCGTCAGTGGAGTTGGGCCGCCGTATGCCCGACCCGGCGTTCGTGGACCGCGCGGAGGAGGCACTCGGGAACACGGGCGCGTTACGGAAGGCGGCTGGGCATCTGGCTCGGCAGCCGGGGTTGGCGGCTTGGTTTCGGCAGTGGGCGCGGTTGGAGGCGGCGGCGATCGCGTTGTACACGTACGAATGCCGGTTGATCCCAGGCTTGTTGCAGACGGAGGCGTACGCACGGCAGTTGTTCGACGATCAGCTGCCACCGTTGCAGGACGAGCAGATCGAGGTGCAGTGGGCCGCACGGGCTGATCGGAAGCGGCTGCTGGTCGAGCAGCCGAACACCCAGTTCAGCTTTGTCCTCGAAGAGCAGTTGTTCTTGCGGCGTACCGGCGGCGCCGAGGTGACGCGGGAACTCATGGGTCACATTCTGGAGATGGCAGAGCTGCGGAACATCGAGATTCAGATCATGCCGTTGGTGCGGGAGTCGCACGCCGGGCTGGCGGGCCCCATCCAGTTGCTGGAGACGCCTGACGCCAAGTGGTACGCCTATAACGAGGGCCAACGTGGCGGCCTGCTCTTCTCCGACCCGAAAGAGGTCAGCGTCCTCCAAAAGCGGTATGCCAGGATGCGTGCACAGGCTCTCACCTCCGAAGACTCCGTGAGCCTGTTGCAGCGGATGCGAGGAGCGCTATGAGCACCAGCGAACTGGCCTGGTTCAAATCGACGTACAGCAGCAGCGGCGACGGCGACTGCATCGAGGTAGCCATCGCCTGGCAGAAGTCCAGCTACAGCAGCAGCGGTTCCGGCGACTGCGTCGAGGTAGCCCGCACCCCCGCCACCATCCACGTCCGCGACTCCAAGAACACCCAGGGCCCGCGACTCGCCCTCTCCCCCGCGGCCTGGACGGAGTTCGTGTCGCTTGTGCAGTGACCGCAGAGACGCTCCGCCACCGCTGCCCGAGCATGCGCGGACGAAGCGGATTCAGCGTGCCGCCGGCGCGGTCGTCGGGTCAGCGGTGGGTGATGCCCTGGGTGGCCCCTTCGAGTTCGGCTCCCAGGGGGCGTTCTCCGCGCGGTTTCCCACGCCTGGTGCCGGTGGCGAGATGTGTGGGGGCGGCGGCTGGGACCCCGGCGAGGCCACGGACGACACGCAGATGGCCGTCCTGGTCGCCGAGTCCCTGTTGGAGCGGGGCGCACTGGATCTGCCGGACATCTTCGCCCGCTTCCAGCAATGGGCAGCAGCAGGACCGAAGGACATCGGCCTGCAGACCGAGGACGTCCTGACCAACGGCATGTCGTGGGACCTCGCCGCCGCGATCCATTTCCAGGTCAATCAACGAGCGGCGGGAAACGGCTCCTTGATGCGGGCGTCGACCTCCGCGGTGCACTTCGCGGCCGCCGGTCAAGAAGCCACCATGGACGCGGCCCGCCGCATCGCGGCTCTCACCCACGGTGACCGCGCGGCCTGGGAAGGCACCGCGATCTTCCACGAACTCATCCGCGTCACGTTCGAGGACACCGACCCCCTCACGGCGCTCCCGGACACCCTGTCTCTCGTCCACCCCGACCACCGACGCCGCTACTCCACAGTCCTCGCGCCCGACTGGCACCCCGATCAGGCAACCGAGTTCAACGGTGCTGTCTGGCCCTGCCTGGGCTCCGCCGTCTGGGCCCTACGGACCACCAACAGCTTCGAGGACGCGATACGCGCGGCGATCGACCTCGGCGGTGACACGGACACCGTCGCCGCGGTGACCGGAGGCCTCGCGGGGGCGTACTACGGGCTGGATGCGATCCCCACCCACTGGACTGAGCCGCTCCATGTGCCCCTGCCAGGATTCGAACGACGGGTACTGCGCCTGGCGGATCTGCTCCACCTTGCACATCGCCTCGCAGACGAGCCGCCTGAGCACCTCGTCGGAGTCAGACCCCGGGGATCAAGGTGAGGCGCATGCGAACATAATTCCTTTTGCCTGGACCGGGCCGCCGGTGTCCGTCGGGCTTCCATCCGTGCCGCGCGTAGAAGGCTTGAGCCCGACTGTTGCGCTCCCATGCTTCCAGCACGCCTGTGACCAGTGACGCATCGCGAAGGAACTGCACGAATGCCGCATGCAGGCAGCTGCCGATCCCTTGTCCCCAGATACTCGGATGAACATGGATTTGGTATAGCTGCCCCGCGGTTGTGGCATCGAATTCAGCTTCGTGGGGAGGGCCCATCGACAAGATGCCCACCAACTCGCCCTCTCGTTCCGCGCACAACACAGTCCTGTCGCCGGACTGGATGGCACGCAACCAGCTCTGCCGTCGCCTGGAGCGCGCGTCCCTGGAAGCGGGCTCCACGTCTCTCAGCCCGCCCGCCTGGTAGTACGCCGTGCGGGCCAGAGTATGCAGGTCAGTGATCGAGTCTGCGTCGTCCAGGTTCGCAGTTCGCAATGACGTCTGAGGAGTCTTCACGATCAGCTGACGCACCGCCGGCGATCCATGGTTCCCCTTCGGATGCCCCGCGGTCTGGACGCTGTGGACGTGACCAGCCGTCAGCCGTCGAAGCGGTGGCGGGCCGCCTCGATCTGGCCGAAGTACCGGTGGGTCCATTCACACATTCCGTCGACCGTCGCGCGTAGACCCTGGCCCGGCCCGGTGAGGGTGTATTCGACACGCGGCGGGACGGTGGGGTGCACGGTTCGCTCGACCAGGCCGTTGCGTTCCAGCATGCGCAGGTTCTGGGTGAGCATCTTGTGGCTGATGCCCTCGATCTCGTTCCGCAGTTCGGTGAAGCGCAGGGTGCGTTCGCCGAGCGTCTCGATGATCAGGAACGCCCACTTGTTGGCGACGTCGGAGAAGATCTCCCGCGCCAACGAGTCCGCACGCCTGAAGTCTGCTTCCTCGGACAGGCCGTTGACCTGTTTGGTCACCATCAGGTTCCCCAGTCACTGAAAAGTGCGTTCTTCCATGTCAACGGCCACTCTCTTACGGTTCCCGAGTAACCACAAGAGACCACGAAGGTCTGGAGTGACGAGCACGGGCCCACGATGCCCGGACAAGGAGACGGACGGCATGGCCATCACCCTGGTGAACCCCAGCGGACTGCCCAAGATCGATGTCTACCGGCAGGTGTCGATCGCGACTGGCTCGAAGCTGGTCTTCATCGCCGGTCAGGTCGCCTGGGACGCCGAGGGGACCACGGTCGGCGAAGGCGACCTCGCCGCGCAGGTCGAGCAGTGCTACCTCAACATCGGCACGGCCCTGGCAGAGGCCGGCGGCTCCTTCGAGGACGTGGCGAAACTGACCTTCTACGTTGTCGACTGGACTCCCGACAAGATGCCCACGCTCCTGGAGGGACTCTCCCGCGCGGCCGCAAAGCTGGGAGTCACCCCGGCCCCGCCGAGCACGCTGCTGGGTGTCGCGGCACTGGACGTCCCCGACCACCTGGTCGAGATCGAAGCCACCGCGGTTCTCGACTGAACAGGTCATGTTCGCTGCGGAGACCGGGAAAACAACCCCTCAGCCGGGAATGAGTCGGGGCTGGTACGGGTGGGAGGCGACCCGGTGGGCCTTCCCGGTCAGAGCGCGTCAGTGCAGACATGCGGATCACGGACGCAAAATCGTTACCCGGAACGGCAATTCCGAGCTCGGCTGGAACCACTTCACCCACCGACACAACATCAAGAAGTGTGCCATCCTCAACGCGGCCCTCAAGGACAAAGTCGACCGCAATGACGGCCACGGGCGGTTGGAGTATGACGGCGTCGCGATCAGGACCGGCAGCAGCCCCGCGCAGGTTAAGTTTGTCGTGATCGTTCAGTACACCCGCAAGACCAAGGATGGACGGTACGACGCCGGTCGGGGACAGAAAATCGGCGTCGTCAACGCCTTCTGCCGCAACCAGCCGAACAACAAGTGCCCCGCATGGATGAATCAGTGATCGAGTCCGAAGACCGAGAGCAGCAGGCAGCTGTCAGTCGCCTGCTGCTGTACTACCTCAACGCCCCCCTCGCCGAGGGCTGCCGCCTGCGCGGCGTCGTGCCCGCCCCAGGCGCCGTCCGGATCGCCGTCCATGTCGGAGACGACGAGGACGGCGCTACGTTCCTCTACGAGATTCCCCACGACGCAGTCGCCCCGTACTACATCCCCGGCATCCTGCGCACCGTACTGGCCGGCACCCAGCTCTACAGCAGCAGCGACATCAGCGAAGACATGGGGATGACCGTCATCCGCCTCAGTCCCGAGGAGATCACCCCGGACCCAGAACCCGAACAGGGCCAGGCACTCACCCTCTTGCGCGCCTTGTCGGACCCCGGCGACGAGGAGAACCCCTTCCTGATCGGTTTTCTACTTCTGGGACACAGCGTGTTGCGCCTGTACGTGCAGCGCTCTGACCACCCAGGCCTCATCGGCGCAGACATTCGACTCACCGGTACGCCTACCGCTTTGATCGCCTCCCTTCCCAGCCTCATCGAAGAAGAGCAGCACCAGAAGCCGTCTCCCGACGACCCTCACTGCGATCTCATCGTGGACCTGACCGACTGGTAGAACATTTGAATATCGCCCTGGGAGAGTGCACCTGTCGATTGCGCGCAATCGACCTGCTTTACACGGGGCCGACGACGTGGCGACTTTCCGTTGCGAGGGATCGCAAGCTCAGCTGATCTCGTCGGTGGTCAAAGTCATGCCCGGGGTCATTGAACCGATTGTGGTGTCGGCGATGCCTCAGCAATCAGAGTTTGGGGCATCGGTTGCGGGGCCGAGTCGCACCCGTTGTCCGCGTACTCCTGTTCGGCCACAGCCCGTCCGGGCCCAGGTTTATCACTACCTGCGTGGAGCTGTGTTGCCAGGCGCTCCACGCGCCACCCTTCTTCTTGGCCCTAGCCCTGCAGGTCCGGCAGCCCCGCCGGCTCCACCTCCACGAGGGACAACAGCCCGCCGAGCCCCGCGAACAGGGCGAGGCACAGGACCGTGACCGCGTCACCGCCCGTGCCCTGCTCGACGAGGTAGCCACCGATGAGCCACGCCTCCACATGGCCGGCCGCGATGAGCAGGTGGTTGCCGCGCTCCCTCAGCGACCGCATGCCCGCCCACAGCAGGACCGGCAGCAACAACAGGCTGATGATGCGGGCCGTCAGACCCTCCAGCATTCCCACGCCGAAGGTGTCGTCGGCCTGGGCCAAGCCATCGGACCACTCCACCAGAGAGGTGGATATCCAGTAGCAGACGCCGGCCGCCAGCGCCGCCACGACCGTTCCCTTCACGCCCCGGAAGCTCCTGCTCTTCGCCATGCACTCACCGTGGCACAGGGCGGCGGTGGGGGCCTGAGTACGCGTACTCAGGCCCCCGGCGAAAGCGAGCGGGGCGAGTGCCCTACTTCTTCGGGCACTCCTTCCACGCCAGGTGGTACACCGTGCTGATGTCGCCGTCCGTCGAGTCCATCGTCATGAAGCTGACCTTGCCGGGCGACTGCGTGCCGGCGCTCACCCGGAGCTCGGTGTTGATGTTGAAGTTGCGCTGGACTCCGCAGGGGGCGTAGACGAGTTGGGGCCAGTCCGTGGTGTCGGTGGCCTGCCAGTTGTCGTCGCGGGGGCCGGTGAAGGGGTGGTTCTTGGACACCGTGTCCGACGAGCCCTGGAAGTAGTACGAGGCTCTCTGGTTGCCGGTCGCGCCGCGCTGCAGCGAGGCGAAGCCGCGGTAGTCGGCGCTGGCGATGGCGTACGTGAAGCCGCCCGGGACATGGACGACCAGGCTGAGCTGGCAGTTCTTGCGGAACGCCGTGGGGTCGGAGTTGCCGCCCGCCTGGGCGAGGTAGTCGCTGTAGGTCACGGTGAAGGCGGTGTTGTCCTCGGAGACGGCGACGGCGGCCGTGCCCTGCGGACAGCCGGAGCCGTTCACCGTGGCGACCTTGATGATGATCTTGTCCGGGGGCGGGTCCTCGAACCCGCCGGACGATGCCTGCGCGGGCAGTGCGGTGGTGAGCAGAGCGGCTATCGCGCCGCCCAGCAGAAGTCCACCAGCCATGGTCTCTCCTCGGGTTGGGGGGTGGCTGCGCCCGCGGCCTGTGAAGGATCGATGAGGTTCCTGTGAAGGCTGAGGGCGATCGCATCGTAGGGAGAGCCACAGCAGGCAGTCAGGGCGAACTCAAGCCATTCACATACGCCAATTTCACTCTGTTCGCCTCGACCTCACACCCGCACCGGCTGCCGCTCCTCGGTGGACACCGGCCGAGCCGCCCGCTCCCGCAGGTGGGCCCGGACCGAGTACGCGAGGGCTGCGGCCCACACCGTGTACAGGACGACATACACGACCGTGCTGAGCGCGCCCGGCGCGACGATCCAGTCGCTCTCCAGGAGCGTTTGGACGTTGGTCACGATGATCACGCCGCCGACCGCGGAGCCCAGCACGCGGGGCGGGACCATGCGGACCAGCCAGGCGGCGACGGGGGCGGCGATCAGTCCGCCGAGCAGGAAGGCGAGCACCCAGCTCCACTTCAGGCCCTGCGAGCCGAGGGAGAGGAGGAAGCCGAGGCTCGCGGCGACCGCGACCACGAACTCGCTGGTGTCGATGGAGCCGATCACCTTGCGGGGCTCCATCCGGCCGCTGGCCAGCAGCGCGGGCGTGCCGACCGGGCCCCAGCCGCCTCCGCCGGTCGCGTCGAGGAACCCGGCGACCAGACCGAGCGGGGTGAGGAACCGCTTGTGCAGCGGTTTGCCCAGTCGGTCCTCGGGCAGGCCGCGCAGGGTGAAGCGGGACATGACGTACAGACCGAGGCCGAGCAGGATCAGGGACATCGCCGGCTCGGCGACCTCGGTGGACAGCTTCGACAGGACCGTCGCGCCGAGGAAGGAGCCGACGGCCCCCGGCACGCCGATCTTCGCGACGACCTTCCAGTCGACGTTCCCGAAGCGCCAGTGCGAGGCGCCCGACATCAGGGTGGTGCCGATCTCGGCGAGGTGGACGGTGGCCGAGGCGGCGGCCGGATTGGTGCCCATGGCCAGCAGCAGTGTGGTGGAGGTGACGCCGTACGCCATGCCGAGGCTGCCGTCCACGAGTTGGGCGCCGAGGCCCGCGAGTGCGAGCAGGATGAGCGTGCGCAAGGTCGGTCCCGTCTTCCTGGGCCCCCTCGGGTCCTCGGACCCCTGGGCCCCCTGGATTTCCTACCGGTCCGGTAGGGATGAACGGGACACGACCCTAGGGGGTCGATCCGCGTGCGGGCCGGGCGGGGGCCTTGGGAGCGTTCTCAGGCCGCGTTCAGGGGTTTTCCCAGGCGGCCGGTTCCGCCGCCAGTCGCTGGACCGGCTCGGGCAGCGCGTCCGCGGCGAGGTCGGCGAGCGTGACGCCCTCCAGGATGCGGCGCACATTGGCGCGCAGCGCGATCCACAACGGCAGCAGGGGCTCGGCCGATCCGGTGTACTCCAGGCCGGTGGGACGTTCGCCGCGCACCGAGACGATGGGTCCGTCGACCGCCCGGATCACGTCCGCGACCGTGATCTGGGCCGCCTCACGGGCCAGCCGGTAGCCGCCGCCCCCGCCGCGCCGGCTGTCGACGACTCCGGCGCGGCGCAGATCACCGAGAATGCCCTCCAGGAACTTGTGCGGGATGTCCTGGACGGCGGCGATGGCCTCCGCCTTCACCGGTCCGTCGTCCTGCCGTACGGCGAGCTCCAGTACCGCCCGTACCGCGTAGTCCGCCCGCGCAGAGATCCTCATACGACAATTGTGCGGGGTCCGCCCGTGCAGAATGGCCCAGCGCCCACGGGTCGCGGACGAATTCAGGCACAACAGGAGGCGCTCCCTTGGGGCTCAGCAGAAGAACTTTCAGCGTCCTCGCCGGTACGGCGGCGCTCGGCTTCACGCTGGGCGGCAGCGAGGGGACCCCGAACAGCATCGCCGACTCCCGCAGGGTGCCCACCGGGCCCGCGCCGGGCCCGCCCGCAGCCGACGGGGTCCGGCACACGGTCGGCTTCGACCGGTACTCGCTGATCGTGGACGGCCGGCGGCTGGTCCTGTGGTCGGGCGAGATGCATCCGTTCCGGCTGCCGAGCCCGTCGCTGTGGCGGGACGTGCTGCAGAAGATGCGTGCGCACGGCTACAACGCGGTCAGCGTCTACGTCTCCTGGAACTACCACTCCCCCGCGCCGGGCAGCTACGACTTCACGGGCGTGCGCGACCTCGACCTGTTCCTGCGCACGGCCGCGGAGACCGGCCTGTACGTGATCCTGCGTCCGGGCCCGTACATCAACGCGGAGGTCGACGGCGGCGGCTTCCCCGGCTGGCTGACGGTCACCGAGGGCCGGGCCCGCACCACCGACCCGGCCTATCTGAAGCACGCCGACGAATGGCTCGGGCAGGTGAACAGGATCGCCGCGCGGCACCAGTTCACCCGGGGCAGGGGCACCGTGCTGCTCTACCAGATCGAGAACGAGTACGACGCGTACGTCACCGAGCCGGCCGGCCGTGACTACATGTCCCACCTGTACAAGAAGGTGCGGGCGGACGGCATCGACGTACCGCTGTTCCACAACGACAAGGGCCACGCCGGACAGGGCCACGACGGAAAGGGCCACGACGACCAGGGCCCGAACGGCTACTGGACCCCCGGCTCCTTCGACACCGGGGGCGAGAAGGGGCGCTGGCTGTACGGCTTCGACGCGTACCCCTCGCCCGAGCAGGTGCCGCCGGACCTGGGACACTTCGGGGCCGGTGGCCGCAGGGGCGGGGCGACGGCGAGCCCGAGGACGCCCGGGTTCGTGCCGGAGTTCGGCGGGGGCTGGTTCGACCCGTGGGGCGGATCCACCTTCCGGGGCAAGGGGTACGCCGAGGCCCGGCGCACCCGGGACGCGGCCTACGAGCGGCGCTTCTACCTGACCAACCTCGCCAACGGCATCACCCTGCACAACGTCTACATGACCTTCGGCGGCACCTCCTGGGGCTGGCTGCCCGCGCCGGTCGTCTACACCTCGTACGACTACGGGGCGGCCTTCGACGAGGGGCGCAACGCCACCGCCAAGCTCGCCCCGATGCACCAGATCGGCCATCTGCTCGCGCGCCAGCCGGACTTCGCCAGGCTGAAGCGGGCGGCGGCGGTGAAACCCGCGGACGACCGGCTCACGGCGTACCACCTGACCAACCCGGATACCGGCGCCCACGTGTACGTCCTGCGCAACGACAGCTCCGAACGGGTCACCACGACCCTGCCGGACACCGCCTTCGACGTGCCGGTCTCGGTCCCGGCCCAGGACGCCCGGATGCTGGCGACCGGCATGGCGCTCGGACAGTGGAAGCTGCGGTACTCCACCGTGCAGCCGATGTTCTGCGTGACCGCGGGGCGGCAGGACATCGCCGTGTTCGCGGGACCGCGCGGCGAGATCGGGCAGGTCGTGCTGGACTGCCCGGAGGAGCCGACGACGACCCGGCTGGACCCCGATCCGGCCTGGGTGTACGACCGTGGTCTGCTGCGGGTGACCGCGCCGCTCGGCGCCGGCGGGCTGACCCGGGTGAAGGTCGAGGGCGGCGGGCACGACCGGTCGCTGCTGCTGCTCTTCGTGGACGACGCGACCTCCCTGCGGCTGTTCCCGCGCGATACCCCCTCGGGTTCCGTGTTGGTGTACGGCCCGGCGCTGGTGCGTGACGTGACGCTGCGCGAGGGCACGGTCGAGCTGACCGGCGACACGGTCGCGGCGACCGGTCTGGAGGTGTGGGGTCCGCGCGGGATCACCGAGGTCACCTGGAACGGGGCCCCGGTGCGGACCCGGATCAGCGGTACCCAGAGCCTGCTGGCCCTGCGTCCGCTGCCCGGCGTGGGACGGGTGTCGCTGCCCGCCCTGGACAGTGGCTGGCGGCGCCGGGTCGAGAACCCGGAGTCGGCGCCGGACTTCGACGACTCGACGTGGACGGTCGCGGACCGGACCACCTCGCACAGCGTCACGCCCGTGCCCGACGGGCAGCCGGTGCTGTTCGCCGACGACTACGGCTTCCACTACGGGGACGTCTGGTACCGGGGGCACTTCACCGCCGCCGCGGACACCGTCGAGTCCGTCTCCCTCGCCTACAGCACGGGCACCCAGGGCCTGCTGATGGCCTGGCTCGACGGGGAGCCGCTGGGCACGCACCGGATGCCGGTGCCGGACAACAGCACGGCACGGCAGGGAAGTTGGGCGGCCACGGCCACGTTCGCGGTGCCGGAAGCGCTGCGCGAGAAGCTGGGCGAGAAGTTGGGCGAGCATTCGGCCGAGCCAGGCACCGATCGTGTCCTGTCGGTCCTGGTCCGGCGGATGCAGCACGACATGGACGGCAAGGCGCTCGACACCCACAAGGTGGCCCGCGGACTGACCGAGGTCACCTTCGAGGGGGCGTCACCGAAGGTGAGTTGGCGGGTGCAGGGCGAGGCGGCTCCCGATCCGGTGCGCGGGCCGCAGAACAACGGCGGACTGTACGGCGAACGGGAGGGCTGGCACCTGCCGGGGTTCAAGGACGCGGACTGGAAGGCGGCGAAGCTGCCGCGCGCCGACCGCCGCCAGGGGGTCACCTGGTACCGGACCTCCTTCCGGCTGTCCGTCGCCCCGGGGACCGACGCGTCGATCGGTCTGGTCCTGAACGACGACCCGGCCCGCGCCTACCGCGCGCAGATCTTCCTCAACGGCTGGAACCTGGGCCAGTACGTCAACGACGTAGGCCCGCAGCACACCTTCGTCCTCCCGAACGGGATCCTGCGCACCCGCGGCTCCAACACCCTGGCCCTGGCGGTCCTGTCCGACGGCACCACGGAAGCGGGCCCGAAGGACGTACGGCTGACGCTGCTGGGCGCCGCGGCCGGAGGAGTGCCGGTGACACCGGTGGACTCCCCCGGCCGCTGACCGGCGGGGATTTGGGTGGTTCGAAACACTCCCTACGCGAGCCGGATCACGTTCCAGGACAGCGGCTTGAGGACGGCGGTCAGGGTGCCGTCCGTCAGGGTGGTGCCCTCGGCCGGGTGCGGGGCGACCCGCTCGGGGTCGTCGAGGGTGTTGCGGGCGTCCGGGTCGGCGTCGGCGAGGACGCTGTGCTCGACGAGGAAGGTCAGGTCGAGGCCGGCCAGGGCGACCTCCAGCGGGAGGGCCTCGGTGCGGCCGCGGTTGACGGCGAAGACGGTGACCGTGCCGTCGTCGGCGCGGACGGCGGTGGCGTGCAGCAGGTCGGCCTCGCCGTACTTCTTCGTGTCGTAGGTCGGGGAGTCGACGCGGACGTCGAGGACCTGGCCGCGGCCGTGCCTGGCGGCCTGGGCGAACGGGAAGAAGGTGGTCTGGCGCCAGGCCGGGCCGCCCGGCTCGGTCATGATCGGGGCGATGACGTTGACCAGTTGGGCGAGGCAGGCGACGGTGACCCGGTCCGCGTGCCGGAGCAGGGCGATGAGGAGCGAGCCGAAGACGACGGCGTCCAGGACGCTGTAGTTGTCCTCCAGGAGGCGGGGGGCCTCCGCCCAGTCCCGCGCGCCGGAGTTCTCGATCTCGTGCCACTCCGAGATGTACCAGACGTTCCACTCGTCGAAGGAGAGGTTGATCTTCTTCTTGGACTTGAGCCTCGCGCCCACGTGGTCGGCGGTGGCGACCACGTTCTCGATGAAGGACTCCATGTCGACGGCGGACGCCAGGAACGAGTCGACGTCGCCGTCCTCGGGCTGGTAGTAGGCGTGCAGGGAGATGTGGTCGACCAGGTCGTACGTCTCCTTCAGGACCGTTGCCTCCCACTCGGCGAAGGTGGGCATGGACTGGCTGGAGGAGCCGCAGACGACGAGCTCCACCCCCGGGTCCATCTGACGCATCGCCCGGGCCGTCTCGGCGGCGAGGCGGCCGTACTCCTGGGCCGTCTTGTGGCCGGTCTGCCAGGGGCCGTCCATCTCGTTGCCCAGGCACCAGAGCCGGATCCCGAAGGGGTCCTTGTCGCCGTGCGCGACACGGAGGTCGGAGAGGGCCGTGCCGGCGGGGTGGTTGGCGTACTCCTGGAGTTCGAGGGCCTCGGCGACGCCGCGGGTGCCGAGGTTCAGCGCCATCATGGGCTCCGACTGGGGGCCGACCTTGCGCAGGAAGCCGATGTACTCGGAGAGGCCGAAGCGGTTGGTCTCCGTGGAGCGCCAGGCGAGGTCGAGGCGGCGGGGGCGGTCCTCCTTCGGGCCGACCGAGTCCTCCCACTTGTAGCCGGAGACGAAGTTGCCACCGGGGTAGCGGATGGCGGTCACGCCGAGTTCGCGGACCAGGTCCAGGACGTCCGTACGGATGCCGTCCTCGTCGGCGCGGGGGTGGCCCGGCTCGAAGATGCCGGTGTAGACACAACGCCCGAGATGTTCCACGAAGGACCCGAAGAGCCGGGGGTTCACCTCGCCGACGGTGAAGGCGGGGTCGAGGGTGAAACGGGCGGTGGTGCTCATGGGGTCCTCTCGGGGGTGTGTCTCGTCGCCGGGTACGGGGGGTCGCGCCTGTTCGGCATGTCGAATAACGCCCGTCACTTCGAACGGAACCGTAGATTCGACGCGCGTGCGCGTCAATGGTTTGGGCGCCGCCCGCATGACGCGGACAGTTCAGGGCCGCTAACCTCGGAACGCCACCGAGCGGCCGACTCGCAGCGAGAAGGGGGAGGAGGAGAGGCGCGGTGACACACGCCCTCGCCCTCGACACATACACCGACTCCTTCTGGATCGCGACCGCCGTGCCGGAGGTGAGGTAACTGAAGGAACGGATGACCCGGCAACTCGACGCGATGCGCCGGAAGAAGGAGATGCGCCGGCTCGCCGGAGTCCTCATCGGCCCGATGCGCGTCCCGGTACCCGCCGACCCCGAGGCGCTGTTCGACGCCCTCGTCGACTCCGTCAGCCGGTGGCGGGGCCGTGAGGTCGTGGTGCGCCGGGAGGTCTTCCCGCCGCACACCGCGAGCGGGCTGTGGCTGGAGGCCGACACCCAGGACATCGTCGTCGTCGACAAGCGGGCCGCCGTATGGCACCAGATCGTGATCTTCTGTCATGAGGTGTGGCACATGCACCAGCAGGACACACACGCCCCGTCACCGGTCGGCGAGGGCCCGCCCCGGACCGTCGCCGCGCGCACCGACTTCAGCCTGGACGACGAGCAGGAGGCCGACCGTTTCGGCATGCTGATGGGCGGTCGGCTGCGGCCCTGGCTGGAGGCCCCGCCGGATCCCGGTCCCGGAGCGGGCGAGGGCGCCGAGGACATCGCCGGACGCATCGGCGCCGCGCTGAACTACCGCGGAACCCGAAGATGAACGGCCTGATCAACTACGTCAGTTGTGGCGCGCTGTGGCTCGGACTCGTGGTGAAGGCCCCCGACCTGGTACGCCACCGGCACGACCCCTATCTGCGGGCGATCTGTGCCGTCCTGGGCCTGGCCGGGGTCTGCTTCTTCCTCGGCGCCGAGCCGACGGTCGCCGCCGTGAACCACCTCAGCGGCGTCCCCAACCTCGCCGCCCCGCTGACCTACGCGTCGATCACCGCGTACAGCGCCGCCTCCCAAGTGCTGATCGTCTACTGGCGGGGCGGGCCGCGGGTGCACCGCGTCACCCGCCGCTGGATCGTGGCGTACGCGTTCGTGCTGCTCGGCATCGCCGTCACCTTCGCCCTCGGTGACGCGCCGGTCGAGCGGCGCACCGACCTGGACACCTACTACGCGAGAACGCCGTACATCGGCGAGATGATCGTGCTGTACCTGGTCGGCCACCTCGCCGCGGTCAGCGTCACCTCGGTGTCCGCGCTGCGCTGGGCCCGGGAGGTGCGCGGCTGGCTGCGGGCGGGCCTGGTGGTGCTGGGCTGCGGAGCGCTGTGCAACGCCGGATACAGCGTGTCCAAGCTCGCCGCGGTGGTGGCCCGCTGGTCCGGACGGGACTGGTCGGGTCTCAGTACGACCGTCTCGCCGGCCTCCGCCGGTCTGGCCGCCCTGATGACGGTCGTGGGCATCCTGATCCCGCTGGTCGGACCGCGGACCACACGGTGGCGGCGGGCGCGGCGGGACTTCGCGCGCCTGGAGCCGCTGGAACGGGAACTGGACGAGTTCCTCACCCGCCGCGCGCTGCGGCTGCCCCGGCCGCGCTGGTCCTCCCCCGTCACCCTGCTGGTGTGGCGGCAGACCAGCATCCACAACGCGCTCGGCAGCCTCGACGCGTTCTTCGACCCGGACCTGTACGAGCGGACCCTGGAGGCCGCGAGCCTGAAGACCGCGGGCCTGGAGACCATCGACCCGCGGCGGGCCGAGGCGACCGCGTGGGCCGCGGTCATCGCCGCAGCGGTGGTGGAGGAACGCGACCGGGACAGCCCCCTGCTGGCGCCCGCGGCGACCCAGCGGTTCCAGGACCGGGCGCCCGCCCCGGGCACCCTCGCGGACATCGCCGACGCGCTGGCCGCCTCCCCGCTCGTCGCGGCCGCCCGCGTCCGCGCCGGTACGACCCCCACTGGTACGGCATGAACACGGTGCCCGCGGCGCACCTTCCCCCCACCGCCGCACCCCGTCCGAACGGAGTTCCCGGGCATGAGCCTCGTCGTGTATCTGGCGGCAGCGGTCTTCGGACTGTCCTGCGCGGTCCTGTTCCGCCGAAGTCCGTCGGCCGCGTTACGGAACCCGCTGACACTGTCCACCTGCGCGTCCATCGTCCTGGGCGCCCTCGTCCTCGTCTGCGCCGCCCCGGCGACCCTGGCCGCCGTCAACGAGGTCACCGGCGTCCCCAACTTCGGCGCCCCGCTCACCTACGGCATGCTCTCGGCGTACAGCTGCTCCCTGCTCATCCTGCTGATCAACTGGCGGGGCGGCCCGCCGGAGCGGATCCGGCTTCTGTCGCTGCGGGCGGTCGCCGCGTACGGCACGCTGATCGTCGTCATCGTCGCGCTGTTCACGCTGTCCGACGCGCACGTCGAGCGGCTCAACGACCTCGACACCTACTACGCGAACACCCCGTACATGCGCGAGATGATCGTGCTCTACCTGCTGGGGCACAGCGCGGCGATGCTGGCGATGTGCACGGTGTGCGTCAAGTGGGGCCGGGAGGTCACCGGGCTGCTGCGGGCCGGACTGTGGCTGATCCTCGCGGGCGCGGTGCTGGACCTGTTGGGTTTCCAGCTGGCCAAGTACACGGCCGTCGTGGCGCGTTGGACGGGTCACGACCTCGACGTCCTGTCCACCGCGGTGGCCCCGCCGATGGCCTCGCTGGCCGCGCTGCTGTTCTCCGCCGGGTTCGTGCTGCCGAGGCTGCTGCCGCCCGCTCTCGCGCACTGGCACAGCGTCGAGGACCATCGCAGGCTGGCCCCGCTCTGGTCCCGGGTGCGGTTCGCCTCCACCGCCCCGAAGCCGCCCAGCGCCTGGTGGCAGTCGCCCCGGGACCGGCTGCGCTGGCGTGAGGTGTCGATCCACGACGCCCTGCTGGCGCTCGCCCCCTACTTCGACGACCGGATCCGCGAACGGGCCTCGGACAGCGCTCTGCGCGCGGGGGGTGACGCGCACGCGGCCCGCCTGGCCGGCGAGGCGGCGATGGTGACCGACGCCGCCCGCCGCGCCGCCGCCCGGGAGACGCCGCTGGTCACACCGAGCGCGTACCGGCTGTACGCCACGGAGGTCGCCGGCACTGGAGGGCTGGTGGAGTTGGCGCAGGCGCTCGCCCGTTCGGCCCACGTCACCGCCGTACGCGAAGGTACGGTGAAGGCCACCCCTGGCTGAACACGAGGAGTTTCATGACGCGGAGAGCTGTCGTCATCGGTGCCGGCCTGGCCGGCATGCTGGCCGCGGCCGCGCTCTCGGGTACCGCGGACGAAGTGGTCGTCCTGGACCGCGACGACCTGCCCGACGGCCCCGACCACCGCAAGGGACTCCCGCAGGGTCGGCACGCCCACCTGTTGATGGCGGGGGGCCTCGCCGCCATGGAGGATCTGGTGCCCGGCGTCGGCATGCGCCGGCATCTGCTCGACGCGGGCGCCCACGACATCCCCCTCGGTTCCGGCGTCGTGGCGCTCACCCCGGAGGGCTGGTTGCGGCGCTGGCGTCACGACGGTCCCCATATGCTCGCGTGCAGCCGGGCGTTGCTGGACTGGGCGGTGCGCACGGCGGTCCTTGAGCACACCGAGGTCGAGGTGCGCCGGGCGCAGGTCGTCGAACTCACCGGCCGAGACGGGCGGGTCACCGGCCTACGGCTGTCAACTCCGCAGGGAGAGACGGAACTTGACGCCGAGTTCGTGGTCGACGCCAGTGGCCGCGGCTCACGGGTCACGCACTGGCTGGAGCGCCTCGGCGTCACGGACGTCCGTGAGCGGACCGTGGACTCCGGGCTCGTCAACGCCACCCGGGTCTACCGCGTGCCCGAGGGCGCCGAACGGTTCCCGCTGACGATCGTGCAGGCCGACCCGTACGTGAACCGGCCGGGGCGCAGCGGGATGGTGCTGCCCATCGAGGGCGGCCGGTGGATGGTGAGCCTCGCCGGCACCCGCGGCGGTGAACCCCCGGCCGACCCCGAGGGGTTCCTCCAGTACACCCTCGACCTGCCGCACCCGATCGTCGGGCGGCTCATCTCCGGCGCCGAGCCGCTGACCGACGTGCACATCAGCCGCAGCACGTCCAATGTCCGGCGCTATCCGGAGAAGGTGCCGCACTGGCCGGAGGGGTTCGTGGTGCTCGGGGACGCGCTGGCCACGTTCAACCCGGCGTACGGGCAGGGGATGGCGGTGGCCGCGCTGGGGGCGCGGTTCCTGGGGGACGAGGTACGGCGGTCCGGGCTGGGCTCGGCGGGGCTGGCGCGGCGGGTGCAGCGGGGGGCGGCGCGGTCGGTGGACGCGGCCTGGGCGATGGCCGTGGGGCAGGACGTCTGGTACCCGCACACCCGGGGCGCCCGGCCGAGCGCGGGCGACCGGCTGGTCACCCGCTACTCACGACGACTGACGAGGGCGGCGACGGGCTCGTACCGGGCGGCCGCCGCGCTGTGGGACGTGACCAGCCTGACGGCGAGCCCGTCCCGGTTGCTGCACCCGGCCACCGTGCTGGCGGTTCTCAACGGCTCCCTGCTGCCGCCGCTGCAGGAGCCCCCGTTGAGCGCCGGGGAGCGGAAGGTTCTGCGGGGGCTGGAGCGGGTGGCGGTCTGAGACCGGGCGCCTGCGGCGGGCGGGGCGGGGTCGCGGTCCGGTGTAGGCGCGGTACGCCTGCGGCGGACGGGGGCGGGGTCGCGGCCCGGTGGCCGACGGGCCAACCGGCCAACGGCGGCTAGTCGCGGGGATCGGCCGCGGGCGGGGCGCGGCGCCGGGCGGCGGCAAGGCGCGGGTGCTACTGCCGCCGGAGGGGGCGCCTGCGGCGGGCGGGGGCTGCCCGCATCGGCGGCGAGTCACCCGGGTGCGGACACGGGACGGCGGTGGGCCGCACCGCCCCGGTGCCGCCGCGGGACGGCAGGGCGCCACCCCGCGGCGGGGGCGGCGAACACATCGTCGGCTCTACCCGCACCGGACGGTGACCCGCGCCGGACGGTCAGCCCGCGAAGGCCGGCTGTACCAGCCCCTTGCCCGCGCCCGGGGCCACCAGCAGGGAGCCCGCCAGCGGGTGAGGTGCGTCGAGGCCGACCCGGGCCGTCGTGATGTACAGGTCGGTCAGGTCGGGGCCGCCGAAGGCGCAGGCCGTCACCCGGGGGGTCGGGAGTTCGATCACGCGGTCCAGGTCGCCGGCCGGGGTGTAGCGGCGTACCGCGCCGCCGTCCCACAGTGCCACCCACACGCAGCCGTCGGCGTCGACCGTGAGGCCGTCGGGGAAGCCCGCGCCGTCCTCGATCTCGACCAGGGTGCGGCGCTCGCCGAGCCGGCCGTCCGTGACGTCGAAGTCGAAGACATCCACACGACGGGTCGGCGAGTCGACGTAGTACATCAGGCGGCCATCGGGGCTCCAGCCGGTGCCGTTGCTGACCGCCACGTCGTCGAGGACCACGTCGAAGGTGCCCTCGCCGGTTATCCGGGACAGCGTGCCGCCGCCCGGTGCCTCGTCGTAGCGCATGGTGCCGGCCCACAGGGAGCCGTCGGGGGCGACGGCGGCGTCGTTGGCCCGGCGGCCGGGGACGGGCTCGTGGCGCAGCCAGCGGAAGGTGTCGTCCGGGTCGAGGAGGCCCACGCCGTCGCGGAGGTTGAGGACCAGGCCGCCGTTCGCACGGGGCTTCACCGCGCCGATGTGCTGCTCGGTCGTGCGGGTCGTGCGGCGGCCCGAGAGCGGGTCGTAGGTGTTGATCCGGGAACCCAGGATGTCGATCCAGAGCAGCCGGCCTGCCGCCGCGTCCCACGTCGGGCCCTCGCCCAGGGTCGCTTCCGCGCGGACGGCCACCTCGTACGCGTAGGTCATGCCACCCTCCGGTGCCCGAGGCGCTCCGACAGTTCGGCGGCACCCTTCGCGGCGAGCTGCTCCAGCTCGTCCCGGCGCTCCTCGCTCCAGCGGATCATCGGCACGGAGATGGACAGCGCCGCGACCACCCGACCGGTGCGGTCCTGCACCGGCGCGGCCACACAGGAGACGTCCGGGTTGGACTCCTGGCGCTCCACGGCGATCCCGCGCTTCCGGATCTCGGCGAGGGCCTCGCGCAGGGCGTCCGGGTCGGTGATGCTGTTGGCCGTCATCGCGACCAGGTCGGCGTCCTCGGGGATGCGCGCGGTGAGTTCGTGGTCGGGTAGGGAGGCCAGCAGCATCTTGCCGACGGAGGTGCAGTGGGCGGGCAGTCGCCGCCCCGCCGCGGAGACCATGCGCACGGCGTGCGTGGAGTCCACCTTGGCGATGTAGATGACGTCGGTGCCCTCCAGGATGGCCACGTGCACGGTCTCGTCGCAGGTCTCGGCGACCGAGCGGGCGACCTGCTGCCCCTCGGCGGCGAGGTCCAGTTGCTCGGCGTACCGGCTCCCGAGCTGGTACGGGCGCACCCCGAGGCGGTAGCGTCCCGGCTGGCCCGGCACCTGGACGATGTAGGACCGGGCGGCCAGTGTGGTGACCAGCTCGTGCACGGTGGTGCGCGGCAGCTGCAGGCGGCGCACGATGTCGGGGGCGGAGAGCGTCCCGTCCCCGTCGAGGAAGAGCTCAAGAATGTCGAGAGCCCGGGTCACCGCAGGTACAAGGCGTCCCACGACCGGCCCCCTCCCTTGTTTCTCAGGCGTCTGCTGTCTCTCAGGCCGTTCGAGATTTCAACAGACGATCGGCATGACGAACACAGGCTAGTCATTGAGCTTTTCCCGGGCAATGGGCAGGCGCCTCACTTCCGCCCCATCCGTACAACCTTTTCTCCGCTCCACGGTCTTACTCGTGGAGATGTGGTGATGATCTTCGATGGTCACCGAGCGTCGAGCTGTGGAGTGGTTGATGAAGCGGGATTCCCTCTTACTGCGCCGAGTCCGTCTGAGACATGGCGCGGCGGCGGTCGCCCTGGTGGCGCTGGGCGGCACCGGGGGCGGCTGGGCGACGATGCCCGCCGCGGCGGCCACCGCGGCGCCCGGCACCTCGGCCGCGGGCGCGGCGTGCGAACCGACGGCCGGTTTCACCGGCTGCCGGCTGTTCGACTTCACCGGCGCCAAGGCGAACTTCCAGGTCCCGTCCGGCGTGAACGCGCTGGACGTGCGGGCGTGGGGCCAGGGCGGCTCGGGCGGACACAGCGTGACCGGCGGTGCGGGCGGGTACGCCGCGGGCACGCTGAAGGTGAAGCCCGGTGAGTCGCTGGCCGTCGCGGTCGGCGGCTACTACTCGGGAACGACCTTCGGCGACGCGCTCGGCGGTAACCCGGGCGGCGGCTTCGCCCAGCGCGGCGGCAACAGCAGCGCCATCCGCACCAGCGACGGCGAGGCGCTCGTCGTCGCCGGCGCCGGAGGTGGCTCCGGCAGCACCTTCCCGGGCCCGGGCTACGGCGGTGCGGCCGGTGGCGAGAAGGGGCAGGACGGCTCCGAGACCGGCTTCGGCGGCAAGGGCGCCGACAAGGCCACCGGCGGTGCGGGGGCCGGCAACGGTGCCGCCGGAGGCAACGTCACCGCGGGCGGCCGCGGCGGTGACGGCGGCAAGGGCCGTAACGGCGGTGGCGGCGGCGGTGCCGGCTACGCGGGCGGCGGCGGTGGCGCGGGCGCGGAGGACGCGAAGGGTACCGGCAGCGGCAGCGGCGGAGGCGGCACCAGCTACGCCGACCCCGCCCGGGTGGGCGACGCGCGGCTGATCAGCGGTCTTCGCAACGCGCCGCCCGCGAAGGACGACCCGTTCTGGTCGAAGGGGCTGGAGCCTGAGACCCAGGGGATCGCGGAGGGCGGCGCCAACCTCATCGGCGGCAACGGCCGTGTGGTGGTCCAGTGGAAGGGCGCCGCCGCGCCCGCGGAACTGAGCCCGGCCTCCGCCGCGGAGCAGTCCGTCGAGCCGGGGGACGAGGTCCCGCCGATGGTCGCGATGGTCCGGGACAAGGACGGCAAGCCCGTCGAGGGTGTCTCGGTGAAGCTCGCGATCAAGGACCCGGCGAACCTGGGCCTGAACTTCGGCGAGCGTGAGAACACCACGTCCGTCGTGCTGGCGACCGACGCCAAGGGCCGGGTGCAGACGCCGCCGATCTACACCGGCAGCAAGAAGGGCGACTTCACCGTCCGCGCGACGGCCCCGGGCGGTCTCTCCACGGACTTCACCGTGCACGTGCGGAACCTGGCGAACGAGGTGAAGGCCGTCGCGGGCGACAAGCAGCAGGCCGCGGTGGGGCAGCCCTTCGCCGAGGCGCTGGAGGCCCTGGTGACCGACGCGGGCAAGCCCGCCGTCGGCGTCAAGGTGGACTTCATGATCGACGACAACACCATCAAGGGCCCCCGGTTCGAGAACGGTGGCGTCGGCGACCAGGCGGTCACCGATGACGAGGGCAGGGCCACGGCGCCCGAGCTGGTCGCCGGTACGGCGACGGGCACGTACACCGTCACCGCGAAGGTCGGGGGCGGCGCCTCGGCCGAGTTCACCGTCGAGGTCGTCGAGGAGACCGAGACCGACGACCCGTCCGCGTCCCCCAGCCCCAGCCCGAGCCCGTCCGGCTCGGCCGGCAACGGCACGGGGGTCACCGGTGGCACCGGGGACGACAGCGGCACCGGCACCGGCGGTTCCGGCGGCTCCGGCAGCAACGACTCCTCGCCGCTGACGGGCGGCCTGGCCAGCACCGGCGCGGGCGGCATCGGCCTGATGCTGGGCGCGGCGGCGGCCCTCGCGGCGCTGGGTGTCGCGGCGGTCCGGTTCTCGCCGTGGCTGCGACTGCGGCTGCAGAACCGCCGTTGACCGGCTGACGCCGACGGTCCTACGACGACCGGGGTGCGGGGTGCTCGACACGCCCCGCACCCCGGTCGTCTCACGTTCCGTCGTGGTGGAGCGTCTTCCGTCGGGTTGGGCGTCGTTCTCGCCGCTGCGCGACGATGAACGGCATGCCCTCAGGAAACCGACGTCCGGCCGGCCCCTTCACCCCGCTCGACTTCCAGCTGGTCCTGCTGCGCCGCATGGCCGACCACAACCCGGACCTGGTCGAGGACGCCCGCCACGAGCTGGGCGTCTCGATCGCGGACATGCGCGAGGCCAACAAGCGGTGGCAGGCGATGATCCGCTCCCCACGGCCCCGCGCCGCCGCCTCGCTCCACCGCTCGATCCTCGGCGAACCCGAGTCCGTGCTCACCCGCACGGTGGGCGACCTGGAGTGCGAGGCCCGGCTGTGGCCCCTCCCTCTCTGGCCGGACCTCCGCTTCGAGATCCTCCTCACCCCGGACGGCACCGTCTGGAACGAGTGGCTGATCCGCGCCCCCGCCGCCGAGGGCCCCGAGCTGCGCACCCTCGACGACCTCACCCCCTGGTCCTGCACGGTCGACGAGGCCGCCCGCGCCTTCGCCCCCGCCCGCCCCCTCCAGGGCACCGCCCCGACCCGCTGGGGCCTGGCGTTCACCGCACCGGACGCGCACGGCGTGCGGTGGGAGTGCGCCGCCGAGTTCACCTGGGGCCTGCTGCAGCGGGTGGCGGTCGACGACCGGGCGTCGGTACCGCCGGCGTAGGCGTCACCCGCGAAGCCAGTGGCAGCCAGGGGGTGAAGGGTGCTTGATCGGGGGCCCGCGGTGACGAGCCCCCTCACGCCCGGCGAGAGCTGGGCGTCACGCCGGCGGGCGGGTGAGTTTGGCGGACACGGCGTCGAGGACCCAGTCCAGGCCGGTCGCGAAGGATGTCTCGGCGTCCACGTCGGTGCCGTCGTACACGGCCTTGGCCAGCGCCGGGAAGCGGCCCGTGGCCAGCATTCTCGTCACGTGCGGGCCAGAGGCGCGCTGCCAGTCGCGCTTGGACAGTCCCGTGGCGCGCTCGGCCCGCAGGTTCGCGATCTCGCGCCTGATCGCGCCGGTGAAGTAGGCGCTGACGGTCTCCACGGCACGCATGACGGTGTCGACGTCGGCGAGGCCGTCGAGGGGGGCCAGCGTGGCCTCGGTCACGGCGAGACCGTTCGGGCCCAGGGCAGGGCGGCCGCCGAGCAGGTCGGCGAACCACGGGTGACGAAGAGCGGTCTGCCTGGTGCGGTGGGCGAGGACACGCAGCGCCTCCCGCCAGTCACCGGGCTGCCGCTCGGGGAGGATCTCGGCCTGGACCTCGTCCACCATGAGGTCGAACAGCTCCTCCTTGGTGGCGATGAATCCGTACAGCCGCATCGGGCCGGCGTTCAGCCGGCCGGCGACCTTGCGCAAGGACACCGCTTCCAGCCCGCCCTCGTCGGCCAGCGCGATCGCGGCGGCGACGATCCGCTCCCGGTCCAGCGGCACGGGGCGGTTCGGCGGCTCCGGGCGGTCCCACACAGTCATGATCACACCGTACTCTTGCGATACATCGTCACGTGACAATACAGTGTATCGACATGAGACATCGCATCGCCGTGGTCGGCGGCGGCCCTGCCGGCCTCACCTTCGCCCGGGTCCTGCATGGCCATGGCTGTCCCGTCACCATCCTCGAACGCGATCCCGGCCCCGACGCCCGTCCTCCTGGCGGCATGCTGGACCTGCACCAAGGGCTGGGCCAGCTCGCGCTGGAGAAGGCGGGGTTGTCGGCGGAGTTCGAGGCGCTGTCCCGCCCCGAGGCGCAGGCCATGCGCATCCTGGACACGGACGGGACCGTCCTGCGTGACTGGCGTCCCCGTCCGGACGACCGGGCCAACCCCGAGATCGACCGCGGGCAACTCCGTGACCTGCTGCTCGGCCCTCTCGACGTCCGGTGGGGTCGGGGCGTGACGCAGGTGGTTCCGGGGGCCCGGGACGGCGTACTGGTGCGTTTCACGGACGGGCGGCAGGAGACGTTCGACCTGGTGGTCGGCGCGGACGGCGCCTGGTCCCGGGTCCGCCCGGCTGTCTCGCCGGTGACACCGCACTACACCGGCGTCACGTCGGTCGAGGCCTCCCTCGACGACATCGACACCCGCCACCCCGCCCTCGCCGAGTTGATCGGCGACGGTTCGCTGGCCGTGTACGGCGTGAACCGCTCCCTGGTCGCCCAGCGCAACAGCGGCGGCCACGTCAAGGCGTACGCCAGGTTCCGCGCGCCGCTGGAGTGGCACACGGACCTGGACCTGGCCGACGACGAGGCCGTGCGATCGAGCCTGTTGGCCCTGTTCGACGGCTGGGCCGCTCCCGTCCTCGACCTCCTCCGACGCGGTACCGGATTCGTCCACCGACCCACCTACGTCCTGCCCGTGTCGCACACCTGGACCCACGTCCCGGGGGTGACGCTCCTGGGCGACGCCGCCCACCTGATGCCCCCGTTGGGGGCGGGCGCGAACCTGGCGATGCTGGAAGGCGCCGAACTCGCCGAGTCCATCGCCGCAGGCTCCGGAGATCTGGACGAAACCGTCCGCGCCTTCGAGGAACAGATGTGGGCACGGGCCGGACGGTGGGCGAAGATCACGACGGCCGGTCTGGACCGCCTCGTGAGCCCGGACCCCGCCGAAGCCCTCGCCGTCTTCGACCAGGTCCAGCCGTCCGATACCGCCGAACGACGCAGGTGAACGGTCCTGCGGGGCACTTTTGGAAAGAACTCAGGCGCCGCTGTCGATCCGGCCACGTCCCGTTCGACATCCTGATGTAGGACGCCTCGCCGCACGAGTACGCGTACGACGAGGCGACAGGACCTGACGAGGGAACACCACATGGATCAGCTGCTGCGGGTGCAGAACTTCACCATCTCCAGCGACGGCGTCGCCGCCGGCGAGGACCAGACCCTGGAGCGGCCATTCGGCCACCACATCGATCCGGGAAAGCTCTTCTCCTGGGCCGGCGCCACGGCGAGCTGGCCCAACCGCACCGAGCCCGGGGGAAGCCGGGGCCTCGACGACTACTTCGCGCGGGACTTCAGCCACAACATCGGCGCCGAGATCATGGGCCGCAACAAGTTCGGACCCCAGCGCGGCCCGTGGAACGACCACGAGTGGCGCGGCTGGTGGGGTGACGAGCCGCCCTTCCACACGCCGGTGTTCGTCCTGACCCACCACACGCGTCCCTCGTTCACGCTCTCCGACACCACGTTCCACTTCGTGGACGGCGACCCCGCCACCGTTCTCGCGCAGGCGCGGGAGGCCGCGCAGGGCAAGGACGTCCGGCTCGGCGGCGGCGTGACCACCATCCGGGAGTTCCTCGACGCCGACCTCGTCGACACCCTGCATGTGGTCGTCACCCCGGTGAAGCTCGGGACCGGGCTGCGCCTGTGGGAATCGCCCGACGAGTTGCTGGACCGGTTCCACATGGAGGCCGTGCCCAGCCCGAGCGGCGTGACGCACCACCTCTTCTGGCGCAAGTGACAGGAGGGGCGAAGGGGGTGACAAGGCGAGGGCGGGGGGCCGGGACGCGTCGCGCCGGTTATCCCGCCGCCGTGAGGATCGCCGCCACGACCGCCGGAACCGACTGCGGATGCAGGTCCAGGAACAGGTTCGGCTCCACCAGTTCCAGCTCCATCACCCGCGGCCGGCCGTCCTCCCCGTCCACCAGGTCGACCCGGGCGTACAGCAGCTCCGGGTTGTCCGGTACGGCGGCCAACGCCTGTTCGGCCACGGCGAGTTCGTCCGGGGTCGGGGTCCACGGCTCCAGTCCCGGATGGGCGACCTTGTCGGCGTCGTAGGCGGTGCCGGAGGCCAGGACGGCCCGCTTGCGGCTGGCGTGCAGCAGCCGCCCGCCGTAGAACTGCAGCGCCCGCTCACCGTGCAGGTCGATGCCCCGCATGTACGGCTGCACCATCGCGGTGAGCCCCTCCTCGTGCAGGTGCGCGAGATGCCGTACGGCGGTGTCGTGCTGCTCGGGCGTGTAGCGGGCGGCGTACCGGGCACCGGCCCCGGAGGTCGGCTTGATGACGTACTCGCGGTCCGCGGGAAGGTCGGCGGGGTCCCCGGGGGCGAGGTAGCTGGTGGGGACGACGGGCACCCCGTCCGCCGCCAGCTCCCCTACGTACCGCTTGTCGGTGTTCCACCGCACCACCGGCGCCGGGTTGGCCAGCCGCGTCACCGCCCCGCACTTGACCGCCCACGCCACGAATTCGGCGGCCCGCCAGCTGTAGTCCCAGGTGGACCGGATCACGGCCAGGTCGAACCCGGCCCAGTCGACCCCGGCGTCGTCCCAGATCACCGCCTCCGCCTCGGCCCCCGCCGCACGCAACGCCGCCAGCAGCACCGGCAGATCACGGTCCTTGCTGGGCTTGGGCCGGGGGTCGTAGGTGACGAGGGCGATACGGGGCACGGGGCGGACTCCTTCTCGTACGGTGCGCGGCTGGCCGACTGGCAGGCTAACCGGCGCCCCGGAAACCCCGACAGCCTGGTTGACCCTCCCCTTCGGTGAAGCCCCAGCATCGGTGGCGGGGAACGAAGCATCGACCGAGATGGGGGTGCGGCATGGACGGCCTGCTGACGATCGGCGCCTTCTCGAAGGCGTGCCGGCTGTCGCCGAAGGCGCTGCGGCTGTACGACGAACTGGGGCTGCTGCGTCCGGAGCGGGTCGACCCGGAGACCGGATACCGGTACTACGCGGCCGGACAGTTGGAGCGGGCGCGCCTGGTGGCGTGGCTGCGACGGCTGGGGATGCCGCTGGCCCGGATCCGTGACGTGTGCGCCCTCACCCCCGCGGCCGCCGCCGAGGAGATCCGCGCCTACTGGGCGCTGGTCGAGGCGGAGACGGCCGTACGGCGGGACCTCGCCACGTTCCTCGTGGACCAGCTGACACCAGCACCGAGGAAGGACACCACCATGCTGGAACTGCGCTACTTCGCCCAGTCGGACCGCGGCCTCGTCCGCCCCGCCAACCAGGACACGGCGTACGCGGGCACCCGGCTGCTCGCGGTCGCGGACGGCTTCGGACCCGCGGGCGCGCCCGCGAGCGGCGCGGCCGTGGAGGCACTGAGGTTCCTCGACACCGAGGACGTACCGGCGGGTGATGTCCTCAACCTCCTGGAGGACGCGGTGCGCGGCGCGACAGATGCGCTCCGGGACATCGCGACGACCGCCGAGGCCGGCCCGGAGGACGTCGGCACCACCCTGACCGCGCTGGTGTGGACGGGCTCCCGCCTCGCCCTGGTCCACATCGGCGACTCCCGCGCGTATCTGCTGCGTGACGGGGCCCTCTTCCGTATCACCCACGACCACACGGTGGTCCAGTCGATGATCGACGAGGGCCGGCTCACGCCCGAGGAGGCCACCGCCCACCCCCAACGCGCCCTGCTCCTGAAGGCCCTGACGGCCGACACGTCCCCGGCGGTGGACCTCCGCCTGCACGAGGCCCGCCCCGGTGACCGTTACCTCCTGTGCTCCGACGGCCTGTCCACCGTCGTCCCCGACGCCCGCATCCGCGCCCTGCTGACCGCCTCCCCGGCTCCCGACGACGCCGTCCGCACCCTGGTCGAGGAGGCGAACACGTCCGGCGGCCCGGACAACGTGAGCTGTGTGGTGGCGGACGTGGTGGAGCGGGCCGCCTAGGCACCTACTGGAACTCCTGCCGTTCCTCCTCCGGCTCCCAGTCCAGCAACCGGACCTTCGCCACCGTCCGTACATGTCGGCGCATCGCCGTCGCCGCCTGGCGTGGCTGCTGGTCGGCGATCGCGTCCAGGATGTCGTGGTGCTGGGAGAGGGAGCGGGCGGGGCGGCTGGGCTGGCGGAGGGACTCGGTGCGGCTCTCGGCGATCTGGTCGGCGATGGAGCGCATGAACTCGGCGAGCAGGCTGCTGTGGGCGGCCGCCGTCACCGCCGCGTGGAAGAGGCGGTCGCCCTCGATCCCGTGGCCGTCCGCCTCGATCTCCTCGGCCATGTGCGCGAGGGCGGACCGCATCGCCGTCAGGTCCTGCTCGGTGCGGCGCTCGGCGGCCAGTTCGGCGAGCTTCGTCTCCAGGGCCTCCCGGGCCTCCAGGACGTCCGGGAGACGCCGGCGCCGTTCGACCATCCTCTCGACGGGCTCGACGTCCAGGCTGTCGCGGACCAGGTACGTGCCGCCGCCGTGCCGCGCCTCCACCAGGCCCTGCACCTCCAGGACCACGATGGCCTGCTTCACCGAGGCCCGGCTGACACCCAGCCGCTGGGCCAGGTCACGTTCGGGCGGGAGGCGGTCACCGGCCTTCAGACCGCCCTCGGCGACGTACTGCCGCAGTCGGTCCAGTACCTGCTCGTAGAGGCGCTGTTTCGTCATCGGGCGCAGGGCGTCGGTCATGGGTCCCCCTCTCGTCGGGAGAGTAACACCGGGCACCGTCGTGGCCGAGTGGCTGAGCCAATTTTGACGCGACCCCTTGACGGGCGGCCCGGCCGCGCCCACGCTGATCGCCAACGTCTTCCAAGTGGCTCATCCACTCAGCCACCTTTCCTGTGCCCCGCTACCGCTCCGGGACCCAACGACGGGAGCCCGTATGTCCCCCGAACTCGTCTCGATCCTTGTCCTGGTCGTGGTGTTCGTCATCGCCACCACGCGCTCCGTCAACATGGGGGCGCTCGCCTTCGCCGCCGCCTTCGTCGTCGGTGAACTCGTCGCCGACCTCGACGCGGACGGCATCTTCGCCGGCTTTCCCGGCGACCTGTTCGTCGTTCTGGTCGGCGTCACGTACCTCTTCGCCATCGCCCGCGCCAACGGCACCACCGACTGGCTGGTGCACGCCGCGATCCGGCTGGTCCGAGGGCGCGTCGCGCTGATCCCGTGGGTGATGTTCGCCCTCACCGGCACGCTCACCGCGATCGGCGCGGTCAGCCCGGCCGCGGTCGCCATCGTCGCGCCGATCGCCCTCAGCTTCGCCACCCGCTACCGCATCAGCCCTCTGCTCATGGGCACGATGGTGGTGCACGGCGCCCAGGCGGGCGGCTTCTCCCCGATCAGCATCTACGGCACGATCGTCAACGGCATCGTCGCGCGCGAGCACCTCCCCGGCAACGAGCTCGCCCTCTTCCTCGCCTCACTGTTCGCCAACCTCGTCATCGCGGCCGTGGTGTTCATCCTGTTCGGCGGGCGGGCGCTGTGGGCGCGCGGGGCGGTGGCGGCCGACGCGGCCTTCGACACCGGGGACTCCGCGAAAAAGGAGCCCGCCGCACCCGGGGAGGGGACCTCCGGCCCCGGCAAGGCGACCGGGACTGGGACCGGGACCGGCAGGGCCGGCGGGACCGCTGTGGCCGCCCCCGAGAAGGGGACCGTCGAGACCGCCCCCGACACCTCCCGCCTCACCCCGGCCCGCATCGCCACCCTCGCCGCGCTGGTCGCCCTCGTCGTCGCCGTCCTCGTCTTCGACCTGGACGCCGGGCTGACCGCGATCTCCCTCGCCGTGGTGCTGAGCGCCGCCTGGCCGGACGACAGCCGCGCCGCGGTGGGCCAGATCGCCTGGTCGACGGTGCTGCTGATCTGCGGTGTCCTGACGTACGTGGGTGTCCTGGACCAGATGGGCACCATCAAGTGGGCCGGTGAGGGCGTCGGCGGCATCGGCGTCCCGCTGTTGGCCGCGGTGCTGCTGTGCTACATCGGCGCGCTGGTGTCCGCGTTCGCCTCCTCCGTCGGGATCATGGGTGCGCTGATCCCGCTGGCCGTGCCGTTCCTCGCCCAGGGCGAGATCGGAGCGGTCGGCATGGTGGCCGCGCTCGCCGTGTCCGCGACGGTCGTGGACGTCAGCCCGTTCTCGACGAACGGCGCGCTGGTGCTGGCCGCCGCCCCGGACGTCGACCGCGAGCGTTTCTTCAGGCAGTTGATGGTCTACGGGGGCATCGTGGTGGCGGTGGTACCCGCGGTGGCGTGGCTGGTGATGGTCGTGCCGGGCTGGGGGTAGGCCCGCGGACCGCGACAGCCCGTATCTGTTCAGTAGTGAAGGAGTACGACCCGTGTCCTCTTTGTTCCCGGCCCTGACCGAGGGCCCGACCGACGCCCCGACCGATCGGCCCGCCCTGCGGTTCGGCGACCGCTCCCTGACGTACGCGGAACTCGGCGCCGTCGCCGACGCGCTGGCGCACCGGCTCACCGGCCACGGCCGGGTGGCCGTCTGGGCGACCGCGGAACTGGAGACCGCGGTCGCCGTGGTGGCCGCGCTGCGGGCCGGTGTCGCCGCCGTACCGCTCAACCCGAAGTCCGGGGAGAAGGAACTCGGGCACATCCTCACCGACAGCGCCCCCGCCCTGGTGCTCGCCGCGCCCGGCGACGAACTCCCCGCCGCCCTGGCCGACTTGACCCGCGTCGATGTGATCATCGACCCCGGAGCCGCCGCCGACACGGCGGCCACCGGCCCGCTCCCCGACACGAACGCGTCCGACGAGGACCCCGCCCTCGTCGTCTACACCTCCGGCACCACCGGCCCGCCCAAGGGCGCGGTGATCCCCCGCCGGGCGATCGCCGCCACCCTGGACGCCCTGGCCGACGCCTGGCAGTGGACCGGCGCCGACGTGCTGGTGCACGGGCTGCCGCTGTTCCACGTCCACGGCCTGGTCCTGGGCATCCTCGGTCCGCTGCGGCGCGGCGGGTCCGTGCGCCACCTCGGCCGGTTCAGCACGGACGGCGTGACGCGCGAGCTGACCGACGGCGCGACCATGCTGTTCGGCGTCCCGACGATGTACCACCGGATCGCGGAGGCCCTCCCCGACGACCCCGAGCTCGCCAAGGCACTGAGCCGGGCCCGGCTGCTGGTCTCCGGCTCCGCCGCGCTGCCGGTGCACGACCACGAGCGGATCACGACCGCGACCGGGCAGCGCGTCATCGAGCGGTACGGCATGACCGAGACGCTGATGAACACCAGCGTCCGCGCGGACGGCGAGGCCCGCGCCGGAACCGTCGGCGTCCCGCTGCCGGGCGTGGAGCTGCGGCTGGTGGAGGACGACGGCTCGCCCATCACGTCGTACGACGCCGAGACCGTGGGCGAGATCCAGGTGCGCGGCCCGAACCTGTTCACCGGCTACCTGAACCGCCCCGACGCCAGCACCGCCGCGTTCACCGCCGACGGCTGGTTCCGCACCGGGGACATGGCGGTGCGCGACCCCGACGGCTACGTCCGCATCGTCGGCCGCAAGGCCACCGACCTGATCAAGAGCGGGGGTTACAAGATCGGCGCCGGGGAGATCGAGAACGCGCTGCTCGAACACCCGGGCGTGCGGGAGGCCGCGGTCACCGGGGAGCCGGACCCCGACCTGGGCGAGCGGATCGTGGCCTGGGTGGTACCCGCCGACCCCCAATCACCCCCGACCGTGCAGGAGTTGGCCGACCACGTGGCCCGGCGTCTCGCCCCGCACAAGCGCCCCCGGGTGGTCCACCACCTGGACGCCCTCCCCCGCAACGACATGGGGAAGATCATGAAGCGGGCGCTGGGCCATGGCTGAGCGGATGACCGCCCGCGAGGTCCTGACCCTCGTCACCGACGAGGGCACCTTCACCGAACTCCGGTACCCGGCACGGGACGGCGGCCCTGACGGACCACTCGGCTGGCAGGGCTACGACGCCTCGCGCGAGCGGGCCGCCGAACGCACCGGCGAGCAGGAGTCCGTCGTCTGCGGCACCGCGGACGTCGAGGGCGTCCGGGCGGTCCTCGTCTCCTTCGAGTTCGGTTTCCTCGGCGGCTCGCTCGGCGAACGCACCGGCGACCGATTGGAGGCCGCGTACACGTACGCGCGCGAACACCGGCTGCCGGTGGTCCCGCTGATCGCGACCGGCGGCAGCCGGATGCAGGAGGGCATGCTCGCGCTGACCCAACTCCAGCGGGTGGCACGGCAGTCGACGCTGAACCGGGAGGCGGGGCTGGCGCAGATCGCGGTGCTGCGGGACCCGACGACCGGCGGCGGCTGGGCCACCCTGGGCGCGGGCGCGGACGTGATCCTCGCGCTGCCCGGCGCCCAGGTCGGTTTCGCGGGCTCCAGGGTCCGGCCCCCGGACGCGGACCCGGCGGCGTACTCGGCCGAGGCGCAGGTGGCGGCGGGTTCGGCGGACGCGGTAGTGGCACCCGAGGAGCTCCGGGGCACCCTCGGCCGGTGGCTGCGGCTGCTGACGGCACCGTCCCAGGAACCCGCGCCGGTCCCCGGCCCGCTCGGCGCGACGGACCTCCCGGCCACCGGCTGGGACGCGGTACGACGCGCCCGTGCACCGCAACGCCCGCGCGCCGAACGCTACTTGGACGCCTACTTCACCCACCGTCTCCCGATCAGTGGCGACCGCTGCGGCGGCACCGACCCCGAGGGTGTGCGGTGCGGTTTCGGCGAGCACCAGGGCCGTACGGTCGCGTACGCCGCGCAGACCGGGACGGCGACCCGCCCGGCCGGTTACCGCACCGCCGCCCGGCTGATCCGCCTCGCGGACCGGCTCGGCATTCCGGTGCTCACCCTGGTGGACACTCCCGGCGCGGCCAACGACGCCGAGGCCGAACGGCAGGGCGCGGGCGCGGCGATCGCGGACGTGTTCAGCGCGGTGGCCGCCGCGCGCACGCCGATCACCACCCTGCTGATCGGCGAGGGCGGCTCCGGCGGCGCCCTCGCCCTGGCCGCACCAGGCAACACCTGGACCACACCCGACAGCTACTTCTCAGTCATAGCCCCCGAGCTAGCGGCGGCAATCCTCAAACGCCCGAACCAGGAGATCGAGCCGACGGCGGACCAACTCCGCATCCGCCCCCAGGACTTGGTCGAGCTGGGCGTGGCCCGCCATGCCCCGCAGGACAACCAGGAGCAGCGTCCGTGACACCGGCTCCGCCTTGCACGGATTCATCCGGCCAGCCGGAACCGCTGCCCGGATGAATCCGGGCGGTGGCCGGTCGCAACCGGAACCGCCCTCCGTGCGCCGCCGAGCACCGCGCCCCGGGGGCCGAACCGCCTGGCCCCCCGGCGCCCGCCACCGGCCGCGCACGGGCGGCTGGCGCCCCCATCCGCCGCAGTCCGGCCGCACCGCGGCCCCGGGTACACACCCGCAGGACGCCCGCCGCCCGCCAATGGCGTCGCGCGGGCGGCAGGCGCCCCCCATCCGCCGCCCGCCCGCCTCGCATGGGCGGGCGGCGCCCCTGCATCCGTCGGCCGACCGGCCGACACCGCGGCCCCGGGAACACACCCGCAGGACCTCCGATGCCCACCACCGGCCTCGCACCGGGCGGAAGGCGCGCCCATCCGCCTGCCGTCCGGACGGCACCGCTGCCCGGATGAATCCGGACGCTGACTGGTCACAGCCGGACCCGCCCTCCCTGCGCCGCCGAGCACCGCGTCCCGGGGACCGCACCGCTCGCCACCGGCCCCGCACGGACGGAAGACACCCCCATCCGCCGACCGACCGCCCGACACCGCGACCCCGGCAACGCACCGGCAGGACACCCGCCCCCACCACGGCAGCGACGCCGAGGCGGTAGCCGTCGCTGCCACCGGTCTCCCACGGGCGGGCGGCGCCCCCGCATCCGCGTGCCGTCCGACACCCCCCACGACTCCAGCACCCCGCGCCAGGCCGGCCGCGAGATCATCGTCCCGGTCCGCAGCCCGCGCCTCCCTGGCGCCGCTCCTGGAAGCCGCCCGCTCGCTCTGACGCGACCCCCTGTGGCGGATTTACACCAGACATGGCGGCCGAACCCCCCATTCAGCGGCCCCCCGCCCGGCCCACCACAAGGCGCGCCGCCTCCCACGGCCGCCGCACGATGCCATAAGAGACCGCCGCTCGGCGGCCCACGGTCTGTGCTCTCGGGAGGACCTGCCATGACCGCGAGTCTGGAGCAGCTGCGCCGCTGTCACTTCGCCGTCGACCTGGGCGCGGCGAGGACGCGGGTGTACGTGAAGGGGGCCGGGCTCGTCGTCGACCAGCCGTCCGCCGCCGCCATCAACACCCGCACCGGCGCGCTGATCGCGGTCGGCGAGTTCGCGGAGAGGATGACGGGCCGTACACCCGACTACATCCGCGTCGTCAGGCCCGTCTCCGGCGGCACGGTCATCGACATCGAGATGGCGCAGCGCATGCTGCGGCACCTGCTCGGCGACAAGGTCCGCCGGGCCCTGCGCCGCAAGCCCCGGCTGCGGGCGGCCGCCTGCACCCCGCACGACGCCGACCCGCTGGCCCAGCGGGCCACGATCGAGACGCTCGTCGGGCTGGGCGCGCGGCGGGTGGAGCTGGTGGACACGCTGATCGCCGCCGCCGTCGGCTGCGGACTGCCGGTGGAGCAGCCCGAGGCGACCATGATCATGATGTGCGGGGCGGCCGCCACCCAGGTCGCGGTCCTCTCGCTCGGGTCGATCGTGACCGCCGAGCGCATTCCCATCGGCGGGGAGGCCGTGGATCACGCGATCGTGCAGCACCTGCGGCACCATCACGAACTGATGCTGCCCAGCCAGTCCGTACGGCCGCTGCAACTCGCCCTCTCCGGCAACGGCCTGACCTCGCAGGGCCCGGCCTCCACCGAGATCCACGGCAGGGACGTGGCCACCGGTCTCGCCCGTTCCGTCCACGTCGACACCGCCGCCGTCCGCGACGCGATCGAGACCCCGCTGATCGCCGTGCTCGACGGCATCGGCCGGGTGCTGCGGGACTGCCCGCCCGACCTGGTGGCCGACCTCACCGACCGCGGGATCATGATGGTCGGCGGGAGTGCCCTGCTGCCGGGGTTCGACCACATGCTGCGGCGGGCCACCGGCGTGCCGGTGCACATCGCCGAGCGGCCCGACGTGTGCGCCGTCCAGGGCCTCGGCTACATGCTGGAGGGCAAGGTCGAGCCCCTGGTCCTGAACCCGCTGGCCTCCTGAGCCACGGACGGGTCCCACACCGGTCGACGAAAGCTGTGAAGGGCTACCCGCGGTCAGAGGGCGAACCAGCAGCGCACCGTGGTGCCGTCCGCCCCCATGTGCACCCGCACCAGGTCCGCCACGAGGTTGACCATGAGCAGTCCCCGGCCGCCGCGCTGGTCGCGGGAGGCGGGACGGCGGCCCGCCAGCGGATCCGTCAGCCGCCCCTTGTCGCGCACCTCGCACAGCACGTTCCCGTCCTGGGCCCACACCCTGAGCGCGCCCGAACCGCCGCCGTGCACCACGCTGTTGGTGGTCAGCTCGGCGGTGACGAGCGCGAGGTCCTGCAGCCGTACGCCGGTCAGGCCCAGCTGGCCTGCCACGTCGGTGGCGACGTGCCGGGCGTGGGAGAGCGATTCCGCGTCGAAGGTGAAGGCGGGCACGTCCGGGACGAGCGCCAGCGGCTCGTTGTAGCGGGCGACGACGCCGTCGGGGTCGTAGGCTCCGCTGCCCGACCCCGGCCCGGTGCCGGCGTGGATGACGGTGGGGTGGGTGGCGTACGCGTCCGCGATGACCTGCGGGGCCAGGCGCCGGGTGTCGTAGGGACACAGGATGCTGACCGTGCGGCCGGTGAAGGCCGCGTTGATCAGCGCCTCGTGCTGGACGCAGGCGGGGTACTCGGTGTCGCTGCGGCCCGCCCAGATCGGCTCGCCGATGATCCGCACCCGGCGGCCGGACGGCTGGGCGTCGGCGAAGGCGCGCAGCACGCCGGGGATGATCCGGCCGGGGTTGCGGCCGGCCTCCGTCATGTCCAGCAGGCGCACCGTGTCGACGTCGGCGCCCAGCGCGTCCCGGATGAGGGCGAGGTTGTCCCCGGGTACGGCGACCGCCACGGGTTCGCCGGCCCGCAGTCCCTCACGGACGAAGGACACGGTGCCCGCGAGGTACTCCCGCTCGTCGCCGTAGAACAACGCCGGGTGGAGGAAGGGGTCGCGGGGTCCGTCGGGGTCAAGGGTGTCCGCGTGGTCCAAGGGCTTGGTGGTGCCGGGAGGGCCGGTGGTGTCGAGGGGCTCGACCGGCTGGGGACGGGTCGGCTCGAAGGGTTGGGCCACGGAACTCATGACTTCACCACCTCGATCGACGTCAGGTCGGGCCAGAACATGTCCAGCACGCGTCGCAGGGCCGGCGGCGGCCGGTGCAGCACCATGCGCCGTCCGTCCCCCAGCTCCTGGGCGACGGCGGCCAGCGCCCCGACACCCGCGACGTCGACGAACGTCACGGCGGACAACTCCAGGTAATACACATCCCCGTCCTCGCGCACGGCCTGCCTCAGCGCACGTTCCCACACTTCGTGCGTCGCCAGGCCCACTTCTCCCGACACGCGCAGCCCACTGCGCGTGGTCAGCGGGGACACCGTCAACTCAGGCGCCGCCGCGACGACCCCGGACGGTGCCTGGTACCGGATTCCCACACCGTCTCCCCACTCTTCCCGGACGTAACCGCCCATACCCACGCAGCAGCCTGACAATCCCGAAGAAGGTGTGTAGCCCACCGTACGGCGGGCAGGCGAACCTTCAGCACCCCCCTCGCCCTCCGAAAACCGGTTCGGTGACGTCGGGGCAGGCTACGCCATGAATACCGTCCATGAACTACAAGGCGGGGACATGACCTCAGCGGCACACACACCTCTCGAGGGGCGAGCGGACACACTCGTCATCGAGAGTCGCGTGGACGCGGGCCGAGCCGTGCTCGCTCCACGAGGAGAACTGGTCCGCGGGTGCGCGGACGTCCTGGCCGGGAAACTCGCCGAGCTGCCGGCCGACGTCGGCCTGGTGGAACTGGACATGACCGGGGTGGACTTCATGGACACCGCGGGACTGCAGTTCCTGGAGACGCTCGGCGACTTCGCCCAGCTGCACGGCGTTCCGGTGACGACCGTGAACTGGGACGGTCAGCCGCGCCGCATCCTGGAACTGGCCGACCTGGACACCACCGACCCGCTGCACGCCACGCGCGCCGCCGTATCGCACCCCTCGTCCTCGTCGGCGGTGGCTCTGGAGCGCGCCGAACAGCTGCGGCTGCTGGAGGAGGAGGTCGAGCAGCTGCGCCAGGCGATCGCCTCCCGCCCGGTGATCGACCAGGCCCGGGGCATCCTGATGGCCACCCAGGGCTGCACCTCCGACGAGGCGTGGACGATCCTGCGGCAGACCTCCCAGCTGTCCAACACCAAACTCCGCACGGTCGCCGCGGCGGTCACCGCCAGCACCGGAAGCGACGGCGCACCGCCCCCGGCGGAAGTCCGCGCGGCCTTAAAGACGGCGATCGCCCGCCGCGGCCACTGAGTCCGACCTCGGGCTCGGTGGCCGCGGCGCTCCCGGCACCCCGGAGGGATCAGTACGGCAGCAGCCGCCCCGAAGGCGTCCTGCGGTCGATCTTCATGTCGCGTGGAGCGGCGGGCCTACGGCTGACACGCACGCGGATCTGACGGTTCATGACGCCCTCCTCAAGCCTTCGACGGGGACGAGGTGTGCCACCCCGCACCCGATGCGACCAGCCTCGTCCTCGCCGAGGCGAGGGGCATCGTGCCCGTGGAGGGAGGCCGGCTGTGCTTCGTCTTCGATCCCATTGCCCCCGGCATACCCCTCGCGCCCCCGGCTGACTCCTGTCCATCGGACGCTCCGGCCGGAGGGGGCCAGACGTTACGCGCCGGAAACCTTGACGCGCACGGAGCCGGATGCCACGATTCCGGCGCCACGATGTTTACGTAAACACCGATAGTTTGTTCGAGCATGTTTACGCAAACACCGCAGCGCCACCGACGGCCGCTCCCGTACGCGCAGACTCCCCCACGCGCCGAGCCGCCATCTCCTGAAAGGGCAAGCTGATGCGCAAGACCCCTGGCAGAACCCGCACCCCCCGGCTGCGTGCCGTCCTCGTGGCCGTCGCGATCGCCGCGGTCAGCGGCACCACCCTGGCCGGCAGCCCCGCCTCCGCCGCCACGCCGCGCCTGGACCCGACCCAGTTCAAGGGCGTCAACTGGGCCGACCCGCGCGACAACTTCGCCGACGACCCGGTCGTCCTGTCCGGCCTGTCGCTGTCCGACAGCTACAAGCAGACGTACGCGAAGGCGACCCGGATCATCGCGGCGTTCCGCGCCAACCTCGGCGCCAACACCGTGCGGCTGCCCATCAACCCGTACACGGTGGGCGGCTCCTACTGGAAGTCGTACCGCGGGGTCATCGACGCTGCCTCCGACCAGGGCTTCAAGGTCATCGTGTCCTACTGGGAGGGCACCGGCGCGCAGAAGGACGGCTTCATCGACGACGAGGCCACCTACTGGCCCATGTGGAAGACCGTGGTCAACGCCTACAAGAACGACCGGCGCGTCTACTTCGAGCCGATGAACGAGCCGCACGGCTACACCGACAGCGCGTGGGCCGACATAGCCGCGAAGTGGCTCGCGACCTACCCGTCCGTCCCGCGCGACCGGGTCTTCGTCAGCGGCGCCGGCTACAACGACCACGTCACCTCGGTCTGCGCCGACCCCCGCCTCAAGGGCACCTACCTGTCCCTGCACCACTACGGGTTCTGGAAGGACTACGCCACCTACGACCAGTGGGTGGACGACCTCAAGGTGCGCATCGGTGACTGCGCGAACCGGACCGTCGCGGACGAGTTCGGCGCCCCGATGACCACCGGCCTCGACTACAACAAGCCGGACGCCTCCAACAACTTCGTCAACTACGTCCAGGCCGTCACCGACACCTTCCGCGAGCTGAAGATGGGCTCCGTGTACTGGCCGGGCCTGCGGACCGACGACACGTACTCCCTGCAGACCCTCACCGGTCCCGCCGACCGCCCCTGGCTCGCCACCACCAACCAGTCCGGCGCCGACCGCCTGGCCTGGGCGTGGGGCCGCGGCAAGCCCGTCCAGCCCTGACCCCGGACCCGACCGGGCCCCGCGAACTGGAGAGGCCCCGCCCCGGAACAGGGGGCGGGGCCTCTCCCCTGTCCCAGGGCGGGCGACCGCTCGGGCCCTGGTTGGGCGGCCTCTCGTTCAGACCCTGGCGGGCGCCGGTCCGACCAGCTCGGACAGGACGTCGTCCATGGTCACGAAGCCGAGGACCGCGCCGGACGCGCCGGTGACCGCGGCCAGGTGGCTGCCGTCGGCGCGCAGGGCGGTGAGGGTGTCGTCCAGCGGGGTGTCGATGCGGACCCGGGTGACCGGGTGCGGGGCGGTGCGCGGGAACGGCCGGTCCCGGTCGGTGACGCCCAGGGTGTCCTTGATGTGGAGGTAGCCGAGCAGGGTGTTGCCGGGGCCGGTGACGGGGAAGCGGGAGTAGCCGGCCTCGGCCGCGGTCCGCTCCAGCTCGGCGGGGGTGACGGTGTGGCCGACGGTGCGCATCCGCTGGACGGGGACGAGGATCTCGCCCACCGGACGGGTGCCCAGTTCCAGGGCGTCGCGCAGCCGTTCGCCGTCGGCCTGGCTGAGCAGTCCGGCCTCGCTGGAGTCGACCACCATGCGGGCGAGCTGGTCGTCGGTGAAGACGGACTCCACCTCGTCCTTCGGCTCGACCCGCAGCAGCCCCAGCAGCGAGTTGGCGAAGGCGTTGATGCCGAAGACGACGGGCTTCAGGGCCCGGGTGAGGGCCACCAGGGGCGGCCCGAGCAGCAGCGCGGTGGGGACGGGCGCGGCCAGCGCGATGTTCTTCGGGATCATCTCGCCGATCAGCATGTGCAGGTACGTCGCCACGGTGAGCGCGATGACGAACGCGATCGGATGCACCAGGCCGTCCGGAACGCGGGCCGCCTCGAAGCCGGGTTCCAGCAGGTGCGCGATGGCCGGTTCGGCGACCGCGCCCAGCACCAACGAGGAGACGGTGATGCCGAGTTGGGCGGTGGCCATCATGGCGGAGATGTGCTGGAGACCCCACAGGGTCATCCGGGCCCGCTTGTTCCCCTCCTGGGCGCGCGGTTCGATCTGGCCGCGGCGTACGGAGATCATGGCGAACTCGGCGCCCACGAAGAAGGCGTTGGTCAGCAGTGTCAGGGCGCCGATGGCGAGTTGCAGGGCGGTCATCGGGACTCCTCCCCCACCTGGGCCGGCACGGGGGCCGGTTCGACGATGCGGATCCGGTCGGCGCGATGGTGTTCGACGCCGAGGACGTCGAGCTGCCAGCCGCCGAGGTCGACGATGTCCCCCTTCACGGGGATGCGGGCGAGGCGGGTGGCGATGAGCCCGGCCACGGTCTCGTACGGCCCGTCGGGTGCCGTCAGTCCGATGCCGGTGAGCTGGTCGAGGCGGACGCCGCCGTCCGCCTCCCACACCGCGCGGCCGTCCGCCGTGGCGAGGGTCGGGAGCAGGTCGGGGATCTCCAGCGGGTCGTGTTCGTCGCGGACCTCGCCGACGACCTCCTCGACCAGGTCCTCCATGGTCGCCACGCCCGCGGTGCCGCCGTACTCGTCGATGACGACGGCCATGGTGCGCATCGCCCGCAGCCGCTCGAGGAGCCGGTCGGCGGGCAGGCTGTCGGGCACCAGCAGGGGCTCGGTGGCGAGGTCCGTGACCGGGGTGGTGGCGCGCTGGTCCGGTTCCAGGGCGAGGACGTCGCGGATGTGGACGGTGCCGACGACGTCGTCCAGGGTGTCGCGGTAGACCGGGAAGCGGGACAGGCCGGTGGCGTGGGTGAGGTTGGCGGCGTCGGCGGCCGTGGCGTGGGCTTCGAGTGCCTTGACGTCCACGCGCGGGGTCATCACGTTCTGGGCGGTCAGCTCGCCCAGGTGCAGGGTGCGGACGAACAGCTCGGCGGCGTCCGCCTCCAGGGCGCCCTCGGCGGCCGAGTGCCGGGCCAGCGCGACGAGTTCCTCGGGGCCGCGCGCGGAGGCCAGCTCCTCGGCGGGCTCCAGGCCGAAGCGTCGTACGAACAGGTTCGCGGTGTCGTTCAGGTGGCGGATGAACGGGCCGAAGGCGGCGGTGAAGCCGCGCTGCGGTCCGGCGACCACCTTGGCGACGGGCAGCGGCCGGGAGATCGCCCAGTTCTTCGGCACCAGCTCGCCCACCACCATCAGCACCACGGTGGACACGGCCACGCCCAGCACGCTCGCCACCGACGAGGCCGCGCCGCCCAGGCCCAGGGCCGTCAGCGGGCCGCGCAACAGCGCCGCGAGCGACGGCTCGGCGAGCATGCCGATGACCAGCGACGTGACGGTGATGCCGAGTTGGGCGCCGGAGAGCTGGACGGTCAGCCTGCGTACGGCCTTCAGCGCGCCCTCGGCGCCACGCTCACCCGCCTCGACGGCCCGCTCCAGGTCGCCGCGCTCCAGGGTGGTCAGGGAGAACTCGGCCGCGACGAACACCGCGCAGGCCAGTGTGAGCAGGAGGGCCAACAGGAGCAGCAGGACCTCGGTCACCGTGCCACCCCCGATCCCTCAGTGACCGCGTGACGCGGCCGACGGGGTATGGCACGGCTGGTACTGGGAGGCTCACCCATTGCGGTACTACGGCTCCTTCTCGGTACGACACTCGGTACGGCACTCGGGACGACGCTCGGCACGACATCGATGCGACGTCGGTACGGCGTTCGTACCCATGGTAAAGGACAAGCAAAGCTCACCGGTCAAGTCCCGACATCCACCACCATCTCCGCGTGGTGGTCGTGTGCCACGCTGGAGTGATGGGTGAACAGCCGCACGGCATCCGGCTCATGACCATGAACGTGCTGGCACCGCGGTACGCCGACGGTCCGGCCCGACGGGCGGTCCTGGCACGGGAGGTGCGGCGTCTGAACCCGGATGTGCTCGCACTCCAGGAAGTGACGCGCGCGGACGTGGCGGCCCTGGTGGCGGAGGGCTGGCACGTCGTCCCGCATCCGCGGTGGTCCGCCACTGGCGAGGGAGCGGTGCTGGCGGCGCGCCGCCCCTTCGGGCGCACCGTGACGGACCCGCTCGACGTGACCGCGCGGACGGCGCACACCGACTGGTGCGGGGTCGTCGCCGCCGAGCTCCCGCTTCCCGAACCTCTCGGCACGATCCTCGTGGTCCATCACAAACCGAGCTGGCCCTACGACTACGAGCACGAACGGGAACGGCAAGCCCTGGTCACCGCCCGTCTCGCCGACCGGGCGGCCGCCGGACGGCCCGTGCGGCACACCGTCCTGCTCGGAGACTTCGACGCCTCCCCCGCAGCCGCGAGCCTGCGGTTCCTGCAAGGTCTGCAGTCACTGGACGGCATGAGCGTCTGCTTCCAGGACGCCTGGTCGACCGTGCACCCGGGCGAACCAGGACCCACGTTCAGCCCGGGCAACCCACTGGTCCGGCAGGGCGACATGCCTGAGGCGTCCGACCGCCGCATCGACTACCTCATGGTCCGCTGCGGTGCCTCCGGCCCCACCCTTCGCGTCTCGTCCTGCCTGCGGGTCCTGGTGCACCCGGTGGACGGCGTGCAGGCGAGTGACCACTACGGTGTGGCCGCCGACCTGACGCTTCCCGACCACCGCCCGGGTGAGTGGTCGGCGGTTCTCAGCCCGGGGTGACGCGGCCGCGCCAGGAACCGGACTCGCCGCCGCGCTCCTCGATGTACTCCTTGAAGCGCCGCATGTCGCCCTTGACCTGCCGGTCCATCATTCCGAGCAGGTCGGCGGCCTTCTCGGCCGGGCCGCTCGTCTCGATGTCCATGATGAGTTCCACGCGGGTGTGCAGGTTGTCCACGCTCTGGAAGCGCACCATGCCCATCTGCTTGACGTCGCCGCCGGTCGTGCGCCAGGCGATCTTCTCGTCCGCGAGCTGGTCCACGATCTCCGTGTCGAACTCGCGCCGCACGCCGCCGACCTTGGTGGTCCAGTGGTTGTGGGTGTCGTCGAGCTGACGCACCTCTTCGACGCCGTCCATGAACTTCGGGAACTCCGCGAACTGGGTCCACTGGTTGTAGGCGGTACGGATCGGGACGGCGACCTCGACCGCTTCCTTCACTGTGCTCATGGTTTCGCCTTCCTCGGATGGTGGCGGGCCCGGGCGGCGGGCCCGTCGCTGGGGCCATGGACGGTGAGCCGAGTACCCGGATCGGCGCACCCCCTGCACCACGCGTCCATCCGGAGTGGTTTGGGGCGTTGTGGCGGCGCTCGGAGCGATATCAGGCCATCTGGTGGGTAATCTCGCGCTGCCACCGGCCTGATCACCTCCCGCGGACGCAGCAGGTTCAACAGGTTCAACAGGCGCACCCGCCACAGCTGACTCAGGAGACGTGCCATCACCGAGCAGAAGCCCGGAGAGGCTGGGACCGCTCCGGGAAACCAGCCGCAAGAGGCCGACCAGTTGCGGAACATGCTGCGTCGGCCCGAGTACCGGCGGGCGTTGGTGTTCTGCGGCTTGATCGGGATCCCGGTGTCGCTGGTCGCGTTCTGGTTCCTCGTCCTGCTCCATGAGCTGGAGGACCTGATCTGGGTGGACTGGCCGCACGATCTCGGGTGGACGGATCCGCCGTGGTGGTGGCCCCTTCCCCTGGCTCTGGTGGCGGGTGCGGTCGTCGCCCTGGTGGTGCTGCGGTTCCCGGGCCGAGGAGGGCACATCCCGGCGGCGGGCCTGCACTCCGGAGGGGCGTCCGCAGCCGCGGTACCCGGTGTGGCGCTCGCCGCGTTGGCCGGCCTGCCGCTGGGCGCCGTGCTGGGGCCCGAGGCGCCGCTGATCGCCCTCGGCGGTGGTCTGGCGCTGGTCTTCCGGGATCTCGTGCGCGCTCCGGCGACCGAGGCGAGCACGGCGCTGCTCGGTGCCGCCGGTGCCGCGGCAGCCATCTCCGCGCTCCTGGGCGGTCCACTGGTGGCGGCCGTGATTCTCATGGAGGTGGCCGGGGTCGGCGGGCCGCAGCTGTTCGCGGTGATGCTTCCCGCCCTGCTGTCCAGCGGGATCGGCGCCATCGTGTTCACGGGCTTCGGTCACTGGACCGGGCTGAAGACCGGGAGCCTCGACATCGGGCTGCCGACCCCGCCCCTGCTCGACACCGGGGCCGTGGTGTGGTCGGCGCTGATGGCGCTCGTCGTCGGGGCGGCCGTCCACGGGATCATGGTGGGCGGACGGATCACGGCGCGTTTCGTGTCCGCGCGTCCGTTGCGCAACACGGTGCTCTGCGCACTCGGCGCGGCGGGCTGCGCGGCTTGCTACGCCCTCGTCACCGGCCGTTCGCCGTCCGAGGTCTCCCTGTCCGGCCAGACCACGCTGACCCGACTCGCCCAGGACCCCCACGCGTGGCCGGTCGGCGCTCTGGTGGCGGTGCTGGCGTTCAAGGGCGTCGCGTACGCGCTGTGTCTGGGAAGCCTTCGCGGCGGTCCGACCTTTCCCTCCCTGTTCCTGGGCGGAGCGGTGGGCGTGCTGCTGTCCCCGCTGCCGGGACTGGGCGTCGTGGCGGGGATGGCGGCGGGGATGGCGGCCGCGTGCGCCGCCGCGCTGCGGCTGCCGGTCAGCACGGTGGTGCTGGTCGTCCTCATGGTCGGCAAGTCGGAGACGGTGCCGGTGATCGTGCTGGCGACCGTGGTGTCGTTCGTGACCACGGAGTTGCTGCCGCAGGGGCCGGGAATCCCCAAGCTCAGGCCGCGTGCCGGTCGAGAGCGCCGTCCAGCGTCGTAGCGGCTGTGATGAGGGAGAGGTGGGTGAACGCCTGCGGGAAGTTGCCCAGTTGTTCCCCGCTGGGTCCGATCTCCTCCGCGAACAGGCCGACGTGGTTGGCGTACGTCTGCATCTTCTCGAAGGTGTAGCGGGCCTGCGTGAGGCGTCCCGCGCGGGCGAGGGCGTCGACGTACAGGAACGTGCACAGGCTGAAGGTGCCTTCGGAGCCGCGCAGTCCGTCCGGGGAGGCCTCGGGGTCGTAGCGGTAGACCAGGCTGTCGGAGACGAGGACGCGGTCCATGGCGTCGAGGGTGTTGAGCCAGCCGGGGCTGCGCGGGGACAGGAACCCGACCCGGGGGGCGAGCAGCAGCGAGGCGTCCAGGACGTCGCCGCCGTAGTGCTGGACCAGGGCCTGCTCCTTGTCGTTCCAGCCGCGTTCCATGACCTGTTCGAGGATGGCGTCCCGGGCCCGGGTCCACAGCGCGGTGTCGGCGGGCCTGCTGAACTCGTGGGCCAGTTTGATGCCGCGGTCGAAGGCGGCCCAGCACATCACCCGGCTGTAGGTGAAGTCCTTGCGTCCGCCCCGGGTCTCCCAGATGCCCTCGTCGGGCCGGTCCCAGGAGTCGGCGAGCCAGTTCAGGGTGGCGGCCAGGCCCTTCCACCCGTGGTAGCCCGCCTGTTCGCCGACCTGGCGGCCCTCGGCCAGCGCGTAGAGGGCCTCGCCGTAGATGTCTAGCTGCAGCTGGTCGGCGGCCGCGTTGCCGGCCCGGACCGGGGAGGAGCCACGGTAGCCCTCGAGGTGGTCCAGGATCTCCTCGGTCAGATGGGGGTCGCCGTCGACCCGGTACATGATCTGGAGGGGTTCGCCGTCCGGTCCGTCGTGGGCGGCGAGGCGGTCGCCGAGCCAGTGGGTGAAGCGGGTCGCCTCCTCCACGAAGCCGAGGTCGAGCAGGGCCCGCACCGAAAGGGAGCCGTCCCGCACCCAGGTGTACCGGTAGTCCCAGTTGCGCTCACCGCCGACCTGTTCGGGCAGTCCCATGGTGGCGGCGGCGACCGGCGCTCCCGTCGGCGCGTAGGTGAGGAGTTTGAGGGTGATGGCCGAGCGGTGCACGATCTCCGTCCAGCGGCCGTGGTAGCGCGAGGTGCGCACCCATGTGTGCCAGAAGTCGATGTTCTTCCAGAGCTCTTCGGTGATCTGCTCGGTGGTGGGCGGCGGTGGCGCCGCACCGCCCGGCGCGCAGACGGTGAACACCACGGCCGTCGACTCCCCGCCGTTCAGGGTGATGGTGCCGCGGACGTCCTGCCCGTCCCGTTCGAACGGGATGCCGCCCTGGAGGTAGGCGGTCATTCCGGGCGCCCGGAACGTCGCGGTGCGGGGGGTCAGGTCCAGTTCGTGGGTCGCGCGCGCGTAGTCGAACCGCGGCCGGCATTCGAGGCGGAAGCGTACGGTGCCGCGTACCGCCCGTACGACGCGCACCAGGCGGTGCCGGTCGGTCGCGGTCGGGCCCGGCTGGACCGGCATGTGGTCGATGATCTCGCCGACTCCGTCGGGTGACATGAAGCGGGTCACCACGGCGGCGGAATCCGGGTAGTAGAGCTGTCTCCAGGTTCCCTCGGGGTGGTCGGGGGCGAGGCGGAAGTAGCCGCCGTCGTCGTGGTCGAGCAGGGCGGCGAAGACACTGGGTGAGTCGAAGCGCGGCGCCGCGAACCAGTCGATCACGCCCTGGGACGTCACGAGAGCGGCGGTCTGCAGGTCCCCGACGAGCCCGTGGTCGGCGATGGGCGGGTAGCGGTCCATGTCGGTCTCCCTCTCCGGGTGCTTCAGCCGCTGTCCGCCCGGTTGGGGCGGCGTCGACGCGTACCCGGTGGCCCCTGTCGGGTCACCGCAGCCGCTCCGCGATGTGGTCGCCGACGCGCAGGGCGTTGGCGATGGCGGTCAGCGACGGGTTGACCGCCGCGATGCTCGGGAAGAAGCTCGTGTCGACGACGTAGAGGTTGTCGAGGTCGTGGGCCTTGCAGTTGACGTCGAGGGCGGAGCTTTCGGGGTCGTGGCCGAAGCGGACCGTGCCCGCCTGATGCGCGGTGGCACCGATGGGCATCCCCTTGTGCAGGTAGATGCTGTGCGACAGGAGATGGTGCTCGTGCATGCCCAAGTGGCCGAGCATGTCCTGCAGTTTGTGCCGCAGGCGTTTCAGCCCGGCGGTGTTGTTCTTCTCGTCGAGGGCCAGGTGGATGGCGCCGTCCCGGTCCAGGGTGACGCGGTTGTCGGCGCGGGGCAGGTCCTCACCGCACAGCCAGAAGTCGACCGCGTGGTGGGCGAGCACCTCGAACGGCATGTCGGGGGCCACCGTCCCGGCCCAGCGGGGTGCTTCGCCGTGGATCTGCTCCGAGTCGGACTTGCCGAGCATCTGGATGCCGCCGAGGGGGTAGTCCCAGTCGTCGGATCCCAGGTACCAGTCGTGCAGCGCCAGGGTCTTCTGGAACCTGGTGTCGTTCGGTTCCTTCGACACGGCCATCAGGGCCAGGTTGTTGTGCCGCATGTAGTGCCGGCCCACCACGTCCGAGCTGTTGGCCAGGCCCCGGGGATGTCGCTCGCCCGCCGAACGCAGCAGCAGGGCGGCGGAGTTGACGGCACCGCAGGCGACCACCACCATGTCGGCGCTGAACTCCACGGTGGCGGGGTCGCCGTCCCCCACGGTCGCGACGACCGAGGTGACACTGTGGCCGGTCGGGTCCGTCTCGAGGCGCCGCACGTCCGCGTGGGTGAGCAGCTCGACGTTGGGATGTTCGAGGGCGGGGTCGACGCAGATGACCTGCGCGTCGGACTTCGCGCCGACCAGGCAGGGGAAGCCGTCGACGCGGTCGCAGCGTATGCAGGCGCTGGTGTGGGTGGCCCGACCCCGGTCGTCCTGGGTGAGGTTGACCCCGATGGGGAGGTGGAAGGGGTGCAGGCCCCGCTTCTCCAGGTCGTGGCTGAGTTGCTGGATCCGCGGCTCGTGCTGGACCGGCGGGTGGGCGTACTGGGCGCTGGTGGGGCCCTCGGTCGGGTCCTCGCCGTGTCGGCCGTGGACGAGGTAGAGATGTTCGGCCTGCGTGTAGTACGGCTCCAGTTCCTCGTAGCTCAGGGGCCAGGCGGGGGACACACCGTCGTGGTGGCGCAGTTCACCGAAGTCCTCGGGGCGCATCCGGAAGAGCGCGGCGCCGTAGAACTTGGTGTTGCCGCCAACGTAGTAATTGACCTCGGGCGGGAACTGTTTTCCGTCCTTGTCGTACCAGAACTCCGGGGCGCGGTATTTCCCTTTGACGAAGACCGCGTCGGATTCCCAGTTGTCGCGTTCGCGAGGCAGATAGTCACCTCGTTCGAGAAGGAGGATCCGTTTTCCGGTGGGTGCCAGCCGGTGGGCGAGGGTGCCACCGCCGGCACCGGTGCCGATAACGATGACGTCGTAGTGCAGCGCGTCGGTCATGCCGGCCACCGTCCTCGGAACGTGCTCCGGTTCCGCCGATTGAAAAGGCCGAAAAGGTTCCAAAAGGGGCATACGGCCCGATGACCAACGTAGCCCCGGGCGATGGTTCCGGCGAGTTGAGCTGTTCGGGTGAGCACCGGCCGCCCGGCCAGGGCCTGTCGGCCGTCGGCCGTCACAGGATCGCGAGGGGGTTGACCGGGGAGCCGGTCGCCTTGGGCAGCCGGAGTGGCGCGATCACGCAGAGGAACGACCAGCGGCCTTCCTCGGCGCAGAGCGGCGCGAGGTCCTCGAACCGCAGGTAGTCGAGCAGATGCAGTCCCATCGCGTGCACGGCGAGCACATGCACCGGGTACGCGACTCCCCGTACCGCGCTGGGTGCCGTGTCGTTGTTGCCGTCGCCGCCGAGCACGGCCACCTGCCGTTCGGCCAGGAACTCCAGGGCGGTCGGATGGAGTCCGGCCCGCGCGCCGGCGACGTCCCAGGGGCCCAGCTCCTCCCGCCGTCGGCGGTGTCCGACCCGCACCAGGAGGATGTCGCCCCGGCCGACCCGGACCCCCTGCCGCGCCTCGGCGGCGACGAGGTCCTCGGCCTTCACGGCTGTTCCGGGTTCGAGCCAGGGAACACCGTGCAGCCGGGGGATGTCGAGGAGGACCCCGCGTCCGGTGATGCCGTCGCTCGCGAGGTCGACGGACAGGGCACTCGCGCCGTCCGGCGACAGCGCGTCCGCCGCCGGCCGGCCGCCGTGCAGGGTGCCGTCGTAGACGACGTGGCACAGCGCGTCGAGGTGACTGTCCACGTCGCCGTGAACGTTCATGGCGAACCGGTCCCGGGCGAATTCCAGGCCCCTCGAACCGGGATGCCCGTCGGCAGGAGCGGTGAGCCAGTGCCGGGCCGGGTCGGCGTTGTCCGGTCCGCCACGGGTGTCGACGGGTGCGCCGAGCGACACCGTACGTCCCGTCCGCACCTCGCGGACGGCCGCCAGCACCTGTTCCCCGGTGATCGTGGCCAGGGCGCCGCGGCGTGCCGCACCGCCGGGGGCCTTGGCGCTCAGACGGCGGTGGAGGTGCCGGAAGTCGGCCTCGCTCAGCTCGCTGGGCGACCACATGTCCCCACCCTGCGGCAGCCGGCGGGGCCTCGCACGCCGAGTTGCCGGGTACGGGGCCGTCAGCAGCATCGCGCTCAGCGCACGGTCAGGCGGACGGCGTGGCGACGGACGGCTGGCCGGGGGTGCCGTCGCTGTCGTCGCTGTCGTCGCTGTCCAGGAACTCGCGGATCGCGAAGGCGGCCAGGACGATCACCAGCGTCCACACCACGACCGCCACGGTCGGGTAGGTCCAGGTGAACAGCACGATCGCGGCGACCAGCAGGATCACGCCGCCGATCCACGGCTTGTAGCGGTGGACGAACCGGCCGACCGCGCCCAGCCGCAGTCCCGCCGACACGGAGACGTCCCGTAGGGCGCCGACGGCCTTGCCGCAGCCCGTACGGGTGAGGACGGCGCCCCGGGGCGGACCGACGAGGAAGGCGCCGACGGCCGTCACCAGAGCGACCGCGGCCACCACCCGTACGCCCGCGCGCAGGAACTTCACCAGCGCGTCGTACACCGCGCCGACCGCGGCCTCGGACGTCCCGGCGGGCAGATGATCGAGGTAGACGGACCGCAGGACGCTGAGGGTGATGCCGAGCAGCAGCATCGCGGCGAACACCGCCAGGGCGGCCCCGATCAGGGCCCGGCGGCGGTGCACGGCCAGGTAGACGCCCGCGGCGGCGACCAGTACGGCGATGAGGGGCAGCCAGCTGCCGACGATCTCCAGCACCCTCAGGTACCACTTGATCTCGCCGACATCCTTCGACGCGAACACCACGAACTCCGTGTGCACGGCCGGGATGGCGGCGGCCGGTGCGAATCCGGCACTGACCAGCCGGTCCTTGACCTCGGCGACGATCGGCCCGACGTCGATGGCGACCTTGCCGTTCTCGACGGACACCACGGAGTCGGACTCGCCGGTGAGGGCCTCGTCGAGCGCGCTGTGGGCCCCGCGGTTCGCGTTCACCCAGAGGGTGTCGAACGCACTGCTGGAGACCACCCGCTGGACGGTGTCGCCGACCAGGCTCTTCAGTCCGCTGGTGATCGGGCCCTTCAGGTCGCCCAGGAGTCCGGCGGCCTTCGGCGGGACGCCCTGCTGGGACGCCAGCTTCTCCAGCTCCTTGACCAGTGCCTCCACGTCGACCTGCGCCAGGACCGCCGTGGTGACCCGGTCGGTGACCGCCTTCTGTACGTCCGGATTGCTCGCCAGCGGCCCGACGGTGGCGACGTAGCGGTCCGTGTCCCGCACGATGCTGTTCGCCCAGACCGCGACGACGGCCAGCAGTGACAGCAGCGCGGCGAGGAGGATCAGCAGGACGGACCCCGTCGACCGGAACCTGTGGTGCCGCGTGGCCGGCGCCCGCCCGGTGCTCTCCAGGGCCCGCACCCGGTTCCGCAGCTCATCCAGCTCGTCCGGCTCGTCCGGGCCCGGTGGGGGTGTGCTGCTCGTCATGGTCACAGGAGACCCGCGCATATCCGGCCCCGCGACCTGGCCGGGCCTTTCGGGTCGGACACCGCACTGAGGTGCGGCGGCTCACCTCCGGTGATGCAATGGAATTCTGAGGCAGTGGGAGTTCCCGGGAATCTCCATGTCATGACCGCCGAGGGGTGACGCCGTGAGCGATGCCGTGAGTGATGCCGTGAACGATGAGTTCGCCGAAATGGGACCGATCGACTACCTGGTCGTCGAATTTCCCGGCAACCGGATGACCGGCGAGGGATTTCCGCTCCTGGTCGACCTGGTGGACCGCGGTCTCATCCGGATCCTCGATCTGCTGTTCGTCAGAAGAGAGCAGGACGGATCCGTGGTCGGCCTGGAGATCGCCGACCTCAACCGCGACGGCGCTCTGGACCTGACCGTCTTCGAGGGCGTCCGATCCGGACTGCTGGGCCAGGACGACATCGAGGAGGCGGCAGCCGCCCTGGAACCCGGCAACTCCGCCGGGATCCTGGTCTACGAGAACCTGTGGGCCGCGCCCTTCGCCACCGCCCTACGCCACGGCGGCGCGCAACTGGTCGCTTCGGGGCGGATCCCGGTACCGGCCGTCCTGGCCGCACTGGACGCCACGGATCCCGGTCAGCCGCGGGCGTAGTGGGCCACCACCGGCGCGGGCGCAGTGGCGCCGTCACCGGCCCGCCGGGCCCAGCCGGTCGCAGGTGAGGGCCTCACCTCAAGTAGGCCAATTGCGGGAACGTCGAGAGCTGGGTGATGACGGAACGTCGCCGGTCTTGGGAGTCCGGCTGCTCAGCGGGACGGGTGCTCGCCGGGAAGGCCTACGGCGGCCCGTACGCGGGTGAGTTGCGCCGGGAGGGCGGCGGTGGCGTCCAGGGTCATGCCGGGCTCGTCCGGTTCCAGGGGCTCCAGCGTGTCGAACTGCGAGTCGACCAGCCGGGCGGGCATGAAGTGGCCGGTGCGCCGGGACACTCTGTTCCACGCGGTGTCCCGGTCCAGGGCGAGGTACAGGCACCACAGCCGGGAGCGCGCGGCCGCGCGAAGTCGGTCGCGGTAGGCGCGTCTGAGGGCCGAACAGGCGACCACCAGTCCCTCGTCGGCCTCGACGGAGTGACGGATACGGTCGGCGAGGGCGCGCAACCAGGGCCCGCGGTCGGCGTCGTCGAGTGGGTGACCGGCGCTCATCTTGGCGACGTTCGCGGCTGGGTGGAAGTCGTCGCCCTCGACGAACGGCAGTCCGAGCTGCTCGGCGACCGCCTTGCCGACGGTGGTCTTCCCGGAGCCGGAGACACCCAGGACCAGCACGATCGGCGGGCCTTGGCCGGCCCCGGCCCCGGTCACCGGCTCTCGGGTTCCCGGCCGGCCGAGGTCTGCCGCAGGTCCGTCTCGGTGAGGGGTTGGAGGATTCCGCGGGTGTCCAGCCGGTAGAGCAGGATCAGCGGGGGTCCGACCAGCAGTACCGCGACCAGGGTGACCAGCAGCAGCCAGCGCAGGGTCGTGGACACGCCGGCCGCCTGGGACACGGTCAGGGAGGTGGGGATGAGATAGGGCCGCTGGGCGAGCCCCCACGCCACGACGACGAGAGCCACGCTGCCGACCGCGGTGAACCTCGCCCACCCCGTCGCCCTGCGGTACAGCAGCCCCGCGGTGATGACCGCGCAGGCGACGGCGGCCAGGACGAGGGCGAGACCGCTTCCGCTGGTCAGCCCGTCGTAGACGTACCGCGCGGCGTCGTGGGTCACGGCGAGGCCGACGACGGCCAGTACGGCGATGACGACGAGGCTGCACCAGGCCCGCAGCCGGAAGTAGCCGACGAGGTCGGGGGCGTCGAAGCGGCGGGCGTCGGCGCTGAGGAACACCGCTCCGAGGAACGCGGTCGCGGCGATGGTCAGGAGCCCGGCGATCACGGAGGTCCCGTTGGACCAGGCGTCGGCGGACGCCTTGGTGCCGGGAGTCACCCGGCCCGTGGCGAGACCCCCGACCGCCGCTCCGAGGAAGAAGGGGGTCAGCAGCGAGGAGACGGCGAACAAGGCGCCGTAGATCCTGCGCCGGGCGAGACGGCGGGTGGGTTTGCGCAGGGCGAAGCCGGCGCCGCGCAGGACGAGTCCCACGGCCGCGAGCGCCAGCGGGAGCCACATGGCCGTGAAGACCGTCTGGAACAGCACCGGGAAGCCGGTCCACATGATGACCAGGACGAAGATGAGCCAGACGTTGTTGGTCTCCCACACCGGTGCCATGGCGTGGTCGATGAGCCACCGGGGCCGTCTGCCGCGTTCGGCGCCGCCCGCGAGGAGGTCCCAGAACCCGGCGCCGTAGTCCGTGCCGCCGGCGCAGGCGTAGGCGGCCACCGCGGCCAGCAGCACCCACGCGACGACGTCCGCGATCATCGGCGTCCGTCCTCCCCGCCGGTCGTGGACAACGAGCGGGGCCCGTAGGGCGTGTCGCCCTCCAGGTCCTCGGGGGCGGCTCCCGCGAGTGCGTCCTCGTCGGCCCGCCGCCAACGTCTGCTCATCTTCAGCAGGATGGTCACGAAGGCACCGAGGACGAGTACGTAGACCACCACGACGACGCCGAACATCGCCCACAGGGATCCGGCCCGGGTGTCCGTCACCGCCTCCGAGACCCGCATGTGCTGGTAGACGATCCAGGGCTGGCGGCCCACCTCGGTGGTGATCCAGCCGCACTCCACGGTCAGCAGACAGGCGGCCCCGGCGAGCGCGGCGCACCGGAAGAACCACGGCGACCTGGGCAGGTCATGGCGGCGCAGCCGGCACCAGCCGTACCAGAGCGCGAGCAGCACGAGCAGGCTTCCGATGCTCACCATGATGTCGAACGCCCAGTGCGCGATGGTGGCCTGAGTCGCCGTCGGGCGGTCGCTCGCGGGGACCGACGTCAGTCCGGTCACCTTGGTGTCGGGGCTGAATCCCGCGAGGATCGAGTCCAGTTGGGGGATCTTGATCCCGCCGGAGATCGAACCGTCGGGGTGCAGGCGCCCGAACAGGTACTCCGGCACACGGGTGTCGGTCTTCCAGACGATCTCGGTGGCCGCGAACTTGACGGGCTGCTTGTGGAAGACGGAGCGGGCGATCGAGTCGCCGAGCACGAACTGCACGGGCGTGAGGATCGCGGCGACCGAGAACGGCACGGTGAAGCCGAGCCGGTGGTAGCGGTCCCGGCGGCCCCGCAGCCAGCCGACCGCGTACACCCCGGCGACCACGTATCCGGCGGTCAGGACCACGCCGACCACGAAGTGCCAGTACTCCGGTCCGAACATCGGCGTGAAGACCGCCCGCCGCACGTCGACGTCCACGGGGTTGCCGAACCGGTCGAGCGTGAAGCCGCGCGGGGTGTTCATCCAGGCGTTCGCGGCCAGGATGCCGAAAGCGCCCATGAGGGCGGCGAGCGGCAGGGGCGCTCCGAGCCAGAAGTGCGTCCACGGCTTGAGCCTGCGCCAGCCGTACAGGTAGATCGCGATGAGGATCGCCTCGAGGAAGAACGCCCACGCCTCGATCCCGAAGCCGAGGCCGAAGACATCGCCCCACCGTCCCATCATGCCCGGCCACAGCAGACCGAACTCGAAGGAGAGCACCGTGCCGGTGACGATCCCGATGGCGAACTGGACGGCCATCACCGACGACCAGCGCCGGGCGAGCAGGAGGGCGACGGCGTCGCCCTTTCGCAGCCCGCGGTAATGCATCAGGAGGGTGATGGCGGGCAGGGCCACACCGAAGGGCACGAGCAGGATGTGGGAGCCCAGGGTGAAGGCCATCAGCTCCCGGGCCGGCAGCAGTTGTGCGGGGCCGTCCGCCAGAACGTGGTCGATCGCGCTGTTCACATGGGCCTCGGGGCTCGAACCGGATGGCTGCGGAGTGCGGGGAAGCGAGCGTCAGCCACCCGTGGCGAACCCGGGGAACAGCGTCATGCCGCCGTCCACGTAGAGCGTGGTCCCCACGACGTAGTCGAAGAGGTCGGACGCCAGGGCGGCGACCGCGTTCGCGATGTCGTCGGGGTCGCCGACGCGGCGGTAGGGCACCAGTCGCAGCAGGTCGGCCTCGGCCTCGGGGGTGTCCCAGGCGCTGCGGTTGATGGGGGTGCGGATCGCCCCGGGAGCGACGGCGTTGACCCGGATCCCGTGCGGCGCGAGTTCCTGGGCGAGGGTCGTCATCAGCATCTGCACGCCGCCCTTGGACGCCGCGTAGTTCGCGTGGCCCGCCCAGGGGATGATCTGGTGGACCGAACTCATGCAGATGATCTTCCCCGCGGACCGGGAGACCTCCGGTACGACACCGCGCCGCATGAACTCCTTGGCGGCCTCGCGGGCGCACAGGAACTGTCCGGTCAGATTGACGTCCAGCACCTTGCGCCACTGGTCCACGGTCATCTCGGTGATGGCGGCGTCGCGCTGGAGGCCCGCGTTCGCCACCATGACGTCGATGGTCCCGAACTCCTTGACCATCCGGGACACCATGTCGACGACCTGGTCCTCCTGCGACACGTCCGCCTCGTGCGCATAGGCACGGACACCGAAGGCCTCGATCTCGCGCACCACCTCTTCAGCGGAGTCCCGCCCCGCCACGTAATTCACCACCACATCGGCGCCCACCCGTCCGAGAGCGATCGCGGTGGCTTTGCCGATACCGGAATTCGCGCCCGTCACCAGCGCCTTCTGTCCCTTGAGGAGCTGGAACGCGGGCGGCTGCGAACCGTCACTTCCGCTGGTTTCCACTCGTGTCTCCCTGTGAGTGCCGAGGCGGACATCGCGGAACTCGTGGAGATCTCGGATCCGCCCGACAACGAAATCACAGGTGAGTCAGTACGGCATGGTGGCGCGTCTCCGGTCAGTCACTCGGGGTGCCGTCCCGCGCCGAACGGCGCAATCCCCGTACACCGGATGCACAACGGCGCGGTCGAGCAGGACAGGCCCTGATGGTCGAAGAGGAAGGCTCTAATCGAGGCGGGACTCCCGGCCAGTTCCGCGCGTTCCGACGCACAGCGCCCAGATGACGAAGGCGTCCACGGCGATCAGCACGATGGACCACACGGGCTGGTACGGCAGCCACATGAAGTTGGCGATCATCGCCAGGCCGGCCAGGACGATTCCGATCACCCGGGCCCACATCCGCCCGCCGAACACGGCCACGCCGGCGAGGGCCACCAGGAGGCCGAGGACGAGGTGGATCCAGCCCCAGCTCGTCAGGTTGAAGTTGTAGGCGTAGTCGTTGGTGACGACGAAAACGTCGCGGTCATTGGCTATGGCGGCAATTCCCTGGAATATCGCCATCACTCCGCCGAAGATCATCATGACCCCGGCGAAGCCGGTCCAGCCGGCCACCCACGCCCCTTCACTGCTACTGCCGGCACCGCTTCGGTGCATTCCGGTCGTGGCCATTTCGGGCTCCTCCCACATAGACCTCGCCGACCTCGCCACTGTGGTTTCTGTGTGGCCGACGGCCCACATATCAGCTTGGCACGAGAATCGCGGACCGGCATTACACCGACGATTACGCGGGACAGGGCCTGGGCCGAGGTGCGGGGAAAGTCCGCCGGTGATGGAATGGGAGGGCCCGGTGTGCCCGGGAATTGCGCGTCGGTCGGGGAGCTGTTTGTCTCTCGTGCGGAGCTGTTTGTCTCTCGTGCCTTCCGCATCCCGCCGACTCCCGCCCCCGCGAGGAAGGAAACCGCCGTGCCAGGTCTGATCCGCGGGGTCGCCCGCACAGCCGTGGTGGCCGGTACAGCGACCGCCGTGTCCAACCGTGTGTCCCGCCGCCAGCAGGGGCGGTGGGCCGAGCAGGCCTATCAGGAGGCCCCGCAGCAGCCGGTGCGGTACTCCGAGCCCGCTGCCGCCCCACCGGCCGACGAGATGAGCAGCAAGATCGATCAGCTGAAGCAGCTCGGTGAGCTCAAGTCTCAGGGTGTCCTGACCGAGGCGGAGTTCGAGGCCCAGAAGAGCCGGATCCTCAGCTCCTGACGCGGCTGCCGACCGGCGCGGTGACGAAACGGCGCGCCTCAGGCGTGCTTCACGCCAGGCCGTTGACCAGCCCGGTGAACAGCGAGGGCAGGCGTACGGCGGCGGGGACGATCAGACGGGCGGCCCCGGGGCGGGCGCGCAGGCGCACCAGGGTCTCGGTGAGCAGGCGGTGTCGCCGTGAGGCCCTGCGCCAGGCGTGTTCGTACGCCAGGGGCCGGTCCTCGCGCACGCAGCGGACGAGCTGGGCGGCGCCGGCCAGGGCCAGGGAGATGCCTTCGCCGGTGAGAGCGTCGACGTAGCCTGCGGCATCACCGACCAGCAGGATCCGTCCGGCCACCCGGGCGCGGACCCGTTGTCGCAGTGGTCCGGCGCCGCGTACGGCGGTCGAGGCGGCCGTGGGCAGGCGGGCGGCCAGCGACGGGAATCCCCTGAGCTGCACGTCGAACGGTGCCCGTTCCCCGGTGAGGATGGCCACCCCGAGCAGTTGGGGCCCCAGCGGGGTGACGTAGGCCTCGGCTCGCGCGGACCAGTGCACCTCGACGTGGTCGGTCCAGGGCGTGAGGGTGAAGTGTCTGCGCAGCCCGTAGCGGGGTGGGCGCGGGTCGGGCAGGCCCAGGCCGAGGTGTCGGCGGACGGGCGAGTGCAGGCCGTCGGCGGCGGCGAGGTAGCGGGCCCGCAGCCCGGCCGCGGTGACGCTGTCGGCGTGCTGCCGGACCATCGCCGCGTCGATCTTGACCGGGTGCACGGGGACGCCCAGCTCCGCCGCCCGCCGGGCCAGCGCCGCGTGCAGGTCCGTTCGCCGCACGCCGAGGCCGAGTCCGTGCCGGAAGGCGGCCTCGGCGTGCCCGGCGTCGCCCTCGGCGGTGAGGTACCGGATGCCGCGCAGCGGGTGCCCGGGCGGGGCGACGCCCAGGTCGGCGAGGGCCCGCACCGCGCCCGGCATCAGCCCTTCGCCGCAGGCCTTGTCGACCGGCGTCGGCCGGGGTTCGGCGACGGCCACGTCGAGTCCGGCGCGGGCGGCGTGGATCGCGGTGGCGAGTCCGGCCGGGCCGCCGCCGACGATCAGGAGGTCGAGCACGTCGGGTCCGTGGAGGCCTTGGAGTCCGTGGCGGCCGTGGCGGCCTTGGCGGTCGGAGGTGGGGCGGACTGTGCCAGGGCCGCGTTCTCGCAGCGCAGCCGGACGGCCAGGAGGGGCAGGTTGAGCAGGGTGAAGGCGGCCGCGGTCAGCCAGGCCCCGTGGACCAGCGGCAGGGCGAATCCCTCCACGACCACGGCGACGTAGTTGGGGTGGCGCAGCAGCCGGTAGGGTCCGGCGCTGACCAGCGGCAGGCCGGGGACGACGATGACGCGGGTGTTCCAGCGCGGTCCGAGGGTGCTGATGCACCACCAGCGCAGTGCCTGCGCGCCGAGCGTGAGGGCCAGCATCGGCCAGCCCAGCAGCGGCTGGAAGGGCGCCGGGGCGAGCTGGGTCTCGGCGAGGCAGCCGGCCAGCAGTCCGGTGTGCAGGGCGACCATCACCGGGTAGTGGCCGTCCCCGTACGCCACTCCGCCGCGCGCTCGGCTCCAGGCGGCGTTGCGGCGTGCGACGACGAGTTCGGCGATCCGCTCGGCGGCCACCAGCAGGATCAGCACGGTGTAAGCGGTCATGTGAGCGGTCATCCCTCACCTACCAGCGCAGGAGCACGAGTTCGGATCCGATGCCCGGCCCGAGCGCCACCATCAGGCCGGGGCTGCCGGGCGGGGGCGGGCGCAGGTCCAGGGTGTCGCGCAGGATGTGCAGGACGGAGGCGGAGGAGAGGTTGCCGACCTTGGCGAGGGAGCGCCAGGCAAACTCCATCGAGTCGGCGCTGAGGCCGAGTGTCTCCTGGAGCGCCTCCAGCACCTTGGGGCCCCCGGGGTGGCAGACCCAGCCGGTGATGTCGTCGGGCTTGAGGTCGTGCGCGGACAGGAAGGAGCGCACCTCCTCGCCCACGTGGAGCCGGACCAGTTCCGGCAGTTCGGCGCCGAGGACGATCCCGAAGCCGCCGTCGCGGATGTCCCAGCCGAGGGCGCCCTCGGTGCCGGGGTACAGGCGGCTGCGGCCGGCCACCACCTCGGGTCCGGCGTACTCCTGGTGGCGGGGGTGGTTCCGGCCGACGGCGACCAGGGCGGCGGCGCCGTCACCGAAGAGCGCCCCGGCCACCATGTTCTGCGTGGAGATGTCGCCGCGCTGCAGGGTGAGGGAGCACAGCTCGACCGAGAGCAGCACCGCGACCTGGTCCGGGTGGCCGAGCAGGTAGTCGTGGACCCGGGCCAGCCCGGCGGCTCCGGCCGCGCAGCCCAGGCCGAACACGGGAACCCGCTTCACGTCGGGCCGCAGCCCCAGGCGCCCGGCCAGTCTGGCCTCCAGTGACGGGGCCGCGATTCCGGTGACCGAGGTGGCGAAGACGAAGGCCACGTCGTGCGCGCTCAGTCCGGCCTGGTCCAGGGCGTTTCGCAGGGCTTGCTCGCCGAGCCGCAGGCCCTCCTCGATGAACAGGTCGTTGGCCTGGCCGAAGCCGTCCAGCTGGGCGTACCGCTCCAGGGGCAGGGCGAGGTGCCGGGTGCGGACACAGGCCGCGGCGTGCAGGCGGTCCAGCATGCCCCGGCCGCGCTCCGGGGCACCGGCTCCGGCTCCGGCTCCGGCTCCGGCTCCGGCACCGGCTCCGGGACGGCGCATCGCCGCGAACGCGTCGGTGATCTCGCGCTGGTGGTAGCGGTGGGCCGGTAGCACTCCGTCAACAGCGGCGATACGCGTCATCCGGCCAGGATAGGGATGATCATGAGGAATCCTCGCCTAGTTCACATCACCGGCATTTCGTGTGGGTGGCGGCGGAGGGTGCGAGTCGACCGCGCCCATGGCCTGTCCGGCGGATCAGCCTGTCCGGCGGATCAGGTCGCAGGAAATCGACGGCTCCCTGGCGACGCGGGTGAGCGGGGCGTGGTGCGTGCGGTTGCACGGCGGAGGAGGGGCGGCGGCGCGATGGGCCCCCGCGCGAGCGCAGCCAGGCGCGTGAGGGCGGCAACCGACGGCAACACCGCAGACCGGCGTGCCGGGCCATGCGTCTACGGCGCTCGGCGTGCCGGGCCCCGCGTCTGCGGTGTGATCCGCCGGACAGGCCCTAGCATGCGGGCGTGCGCAGCGTCGGAGTTTCCGCGACGAGCCCGGCCGGGGCGGAGCCCCGCCGCCGTGGGCCCGGGCTCGGGCTCGGGTTGCTGTCGGCCGCTCATCCCGCGCCGTCGGTGGCGGTGACCGTGGTGGTCACCGCGCTGGCCGCCGCGTCCGGGCGGGGCGGCGCCGGTACGGCGCTGATCGCGGCGGCGGTGCTCACCGGGCAGCTGTCGGTGGGCTGGAGCAACGACCTGATCGACGCCGACCGGGACATGGCCGCGACCCGCCGTGACAAGCCCCTGGCGAGTGGGGTGGTCTCCGTGCGGGCGGTGACGATCGCGGCGGGCTGCGCCCTCGCGGCCTGTATGCCGCTCTCCCTCGCGAACGGGTGGCAGGCGGGAAGCGCGCATCTGGTCGGCGTGGCCGCGGCCTGGGGATACAACCTCGGCGCCAAGCGCACGGTCTGGTCGTGGCTGCCGTACGCGGTCGCCTTCGGTCTGCTGCCCGCGTTCGTCACCCTCTCGCTGCCGGGGGCCCCGTGGCCGCACTGGTGGGCGTCGGCCGGCGCCGCGCTGCTGGGGGTGGGCGCCCACGCCGCGAACGTCCTGCCGGACATCGACGACGACCTCGCCGCGGACATCCGCGGCCTGCCGCAACGCGGCGGCCACCGCGGCGCGCGGACGCTGGCCGCGGCGGCACTGGCCGCGGGGTCGGCCGTGCTGGTCCTGGGCCCGGCCGGACCCGTCGGCATCCCCGCGCGAGCCGGGCTCGCGGTGACCTGCGCGCTCTCGCTCGCCGTCGCCCTGTGGCCGGCCGGGCGGAGCCGGGCCCCCTTCCTCATCTGCCTGGGCCTGGCCGCCTGCGATGTCGCCCTTCTGCTGCTCCGCGGCGCGCTTCTGGCCTAGGGCCTCGCCGTCGTGCGCGTCGGAGGACGGCGAGGATCAGCCCCGCCGCGGCGGTGAGCGTGGCCACTGCCTCGGCGATGGCGGACGCGGTCTTCTCCGGGTACCAGAGGGGGTCGTACATGTCGGGCAGCGGCCCCAGGGTGCCGACGTCGACGTACTGGTAGAGCAGCACCGCGCCAAGACCGGCGGCGGCGACCAGCAGCGCGTACGCCCATACGAGGGGCCGGGTGCCGAACAGGACCAGCAGCAGGGCGGCCAGTGCCGCGGCGCCGGCCTCGACGCGGAACAGGTCGCCCTGGCCGATCGTCCGGCTGACCGGGTCGTAGGTCGCGGCGAGGTCGGCGTGCACGTAGGCGTCCACCGCGAGACCGGCTGCGGTGAGCAGGCGAAGCACCCACAGGCAGATGCTCAGGGCGGGGGTCCGCCGTACCCGGGGCGAGGTGTCCGGGTGGGGTCCGAGGGCTGTCATCGACGCCTCCTCCTCTGTCCGCGCCCCCTACCAGGGGTACGTGTCAGGACACCTGGCCGTTCATCGATATGTCGACCTTTTGAGCACGCAGGCCGCCTCGCTTGGTGATCAGGTTCCGTTCACCGGGGTCGCAGCTCGACAAGAAGCCGACCCGAGCTGGTGACGACGTCCATGCGGGCGATGTCCCGCACGCCGAGCGAGGACGATCCCGGGACGCTGACCGCGGGGGCGTAGCCGGACGTCCAGCTGGCAGCCGTCTCGGTGCGACCGTCGCGGGCGTGCACCACCAGGCGGCAGTCGGCCGGGGGCAGCCCCGACAGACGGAGCCGGATCGACGTGCCGGCCGGGTCAGGGGTGAGCGTGGCGGAGGCGGTGACGTGGGTGGACGGGTCGGCGGTGGAGAGCGTGACCGCCGGCGGGACCGCCGCGGGGTGCGGGTCCTGCGTGCTCAGGTAGATGCCGACGCCCGAGACGGCGGCCGCTGCCGCGAGCGCGCAGGCGATCAGGGCCCGGCGGACCCTCGCGCGCCGTACCACGCGGGACACGGCCCGAGCCGTACCGATCCGCTCGGGCACCGCGACCGGGGTGTAGCGGTCCGCGGCAGTACGGGCCGCGGGGTCACCGGCCGGACCGGTGGGCGAGGCCTGCGCGGCGTGCGCGGCGCGCTCCGCCCTCCGCAGTTCCTCGGCGCGCAGCGGCGGCAGGAGTCCGACCAGCGGCGCCAGTTCGATCAGCTCGGCGCGGCAGTCCGCACAGCGGGCCACATGCCGCTCCACCACCGCGCGGTCCGCCGGCTCCAAGACCCCCAGCAGGTAGGCGCCGAGAGCGAGGTTCTCGCGACACGCCATCGCGTCGTCACCTCACCTCCACCCCCCCTACCGAATGACAGCCGCCCCCAACCGAATGACTGCCGCCCCTCACCGAATGACAGCCCAGAGCTGAACAAACTGGGACTAACCAACGTATCTGACTACAGACCCACCCAAGGGTGGGCCGGTGGACCAGCCCTACCGCACCCTCGCGGCAGGGGGTTCCAGCGGAAAGAAGGACGTCATGAACCGCGCCGCCATCATCGCCGCGACCGCGACCGCCGTCGCGGCCTTCGCCGCCGGATGCGGAAGCTCCTACAGCGGCAACTCATCGGCTCCGTCCAGCAGCTCGGCACCCGCCACCAGCGGATCCGTCACCCTGCGGACACACAGCTCCCCCCTCGGCCCGATCCTCGTCGACGGATCCGGCCGGACCCTGTACCTGTTCGAGGCCGACAGCGGTACCACCTCGCACTGCTACGGCACCTGCGCCCAGGCCTGGCCGCCGGACACCACCACCGGACACCCCAGCGCCAACGGCCTGAAGGCCGCCCTGGTCGGCACCACCTCACGGAGCGACCACACCACCCAGGTCACCTACAACGGGCACCCCCTCTACCGCTTCGCCGAGGACGAGAAGCCCGGCGACATCGAGGGCCAGGGCAGCACGGCCTTCGGGGGCGCCTGGTACGTGGTCAGCCCGGGCGGCACCCCGATCACCGGCACCGCACCCAGCACTTCCCCGAGTGACTCGGGAGGCGGCAACGGCTACTGACTTCTCGTGCGCAACGAGGAAACAGACCCTCCCAGCCTGAGCTCGATGCAATCTTCTGTTGAATCCTGTCCGGACCATTGTCCGACTGCGTGAGCTCCTGTAGCACTGTGCGCGGAGCTGTTCCCTCCATTCCCCGCGCATCCCCGGGAGAGCGCATGTCCCAATCCCCATGGAGTCGTGCAACCAGACTGGGCGGCGTGGCCTTCGCCGCCGTCCTGCTGCTGTCGGCCACAGCCAGAGCCGGGGCCGACGAGGCACCCGCCGCGGACACCACCACCGCCACCGCAACGACCATCACCGTGGACGACTCCGTCCAGGGGAGCGGCCGGGACCAGTTCGACTACCACGGTTCCGGCTGGGGTCACGCGAGCGGCGAGGGCGCGCCCGCCAACCCCTATGAGGGCACGAACAGTTGGACCGAGACCACCGGCGACTCGGTCGACTTCGCCTTCACCGGCACCCAGCTCACCTTCCACGCGATCACCGACCCCGGTCACGGCATCGCCGCCGTCTCCGTCGACGGCGGCACCCCCGTCGACGTCGACCTCTACAGCACCACCCGCACCGGCGACGCCGCCGTGTGGACGAGCCCCGCGCTGTCCGACGGCCCGCACACCTTCACGCTCACCTCGACCGGCCGCAAGAACGCCGCCTCGAGTGGCACCGCGGTGACCGTCGACCGGATCGACTTCGTCGGTGAGGCACCCGTTCCGGGCGACACCGACGTCGCGGTGGACGGCGCCGGCACCGGCCGCACCTTCGACGGCATCGGCGCCATCAGCGGCGGCGGAGGCAACTCCCGGCTGCTCATCAACTACCCCGAGCCGCAGCGCAGCCGCATCCTGGACTACCTCTTCAAGCCGGGCTACGGCGCCGCCCTGCAGATGCTCAAGGTGGAGATCGGCGGGGACACCAACTCCACCGACGGGTCCGAGCCCAGCATCGAGCACACCAAGGGGACCGTGCACTGCGACAGCGGGTACGAGTGGTGGCTGATGGAGCAGGCCAAGAAGCGCAACCCGAACATCAAGCTGTACGGCCTGGCCTGGGGCGCCCCCGGCTGGATCGGCAACACGTCCAACTCCGCGGGCGGCGGCGACTTCTGGTCCCAGGACATGATCGACTACCTGACCAGCTGGCTGGGCTGTGCCAAGCAGCACGGCCTGGACATCGACTACCTGGGCGGCTGGAACGAACGCGGCTACGACATCCCCTGGTACGAGAAGCTGCACGCGACGCTCGCCGCCAAGCATCTCCCGGTGCAGATCGTCGGGGCCGACTCGGGCCTGGACGTCGCGGACGACATCACCAAGGACCCGGACTTCGCCAAGGCCGTCGACGTCGTCGGCGTCCACTACCCCTGTGAGGGCGGCGACGGCGGCAGCGCCAACACCTGCAACAGCTCGGCCACCGCCCAGGCCACCGGCAAGCCCCTGTGGGCCAGCGAGAACGGCTCACTGGACGAGAACACCGGCGCCGGCGCCCTGATCCGCTCCATCACCCGCGGCTACCTCGACGGCAAGTTCACCGCGTACCTCAACTGGCCGCTGCTGGCCGCGATCTACCCCAACCTGCCGTACAACACGGTCGGCCTCGCGGTGGCGAACCAGCCGTGGTCCGGGGCGTACGACCTCGGCACCAGCCTGTGGACGACGGCCCAGGTCACCCAAGTCACCAAGCCGGGCTGGACGTTCGTCGACAAGGCGAGCGGCTACCTCGGCGGGGACCGTACCAACGGCAGCTACGTCACCCTGAAGGCTCCGGACAACTCGGCGTACAGCACCATCCTGGAGACCTCCACCGCGAGCAGCCCCCAGACCGCCGACTTCACGGTCAGCGGTGGACTGCCGACCGGCACGGTGCACGTGTGGGCCACGGACCTCAAGGGCGGCAGCTCCGGCGGTTTCGTGCACACAGATGACGTGACCCCGCAGGACGGGCACTTCTCCGTCACCCTCAAGCCCGGATACGTGTACTCCCTGACCACGACCACCGGCCAGGGCAAGGGCACCGCCGTCAGTCCGCCGCAGGGGCACCTCGCGCTCCCCTACAAGGACTCCTTCGAGCAGGACACCCCCGGGCGGGAGGCGAAGTACCTGTCCGACATGCAGGGTTCCTTCGAGACCGCGCCGTGCGGGGGCGGACGCTCCGGCCAGTGCGTGCGACAGATGGCCGCACAGCAGCCCATCGAGTGGCAGGACGACAGCGACGCGTTCGCCCTCCTCGGCGACACCGACTGGAAGAACTACACGGTCAGTTCGGACGTCTACCTGGAGCAGGCCGGCACGGTCGAGCTCCTCGGCCGGGCGGGCGAACAGCAGCGGCCGCAGTCCCACCAGGCGGGCTACTTCCTGCGGGTCTCCGACACCGGTAAGTGGTCGATCGTCAAGAGCGACACCAGCGGCCGGCTGGCCACCCTCGCCGACGGCACCGCCAAGGCCCTCGGCGTCAAGCACTGGCACACACTGGGCCTGAGTTTCAGCGGCACCACGATCACCGCGAGCGTCGACGACAAGCCGATCGGCGCGGTGGACGACTCCGCGTACGCCTCCGGGCAGGTCGGTATCGGCGTGGTCGGCTACCAGACCGACCAGTTCGACAACCTCAGCGTCACCCCGGTGAAGAAGGCGGCCCCGGCCCCGGCCACCCTGGCCGCGGACCTGCCGTCGACGATCCACCGAGGCGAGTCGGCGACCCTCAAGACCACGTTCACCGTCCCCTCGTCGGGCGACACGGTCTCCGGCCTCATCCTGCGGCCCGGCGCCCCGGACGGCTGGACGGTCGCCGCCACCACACCGACGACCTTCTCGAAGGTCACCCCGGGGCACTCGGTCACGGCGAGCTGGACGGTCACCGCCCCCACGGCCCCCGCCACGCCGGTGTCCGAGACCTTCTCGCCGCTCGCCACCTACGTCCGCGACGGGGTGCAGCACTGGACGTACGGCACCGCGAAGACCGAGGTGCCGATCCCGCCGCCCACCGGGAGTCCCTATCTGAGCGACCTGTCGTTCGTCTCCAGCAGCAACGGCTGGGGTCCGGTGGAGCGGGACACCTCCAACGGTGAGCAGGCGGCAGGTGACGGACTGCCGATCACGATCCGCGGCACCGTCCACGACAAGGGCATCGGCGCGCATGCCAACAGCGACGTGGCGTTCTTCCTCGGCGGCAACTGCAGCAAGTTCACCGCCACCGTCGGCATCGACGACGAGGTCGCCCCGTACGGCTCGGTCACCTTCTCCGTGACCGCGGACGGCCACACCCTGACCACGAGCCCCGTCCTCACCGGCACCTCACAGCCCCTGGCGCTGGACGTCGACGTGTCAGGTGCCCAGCAGTTGGACCTCGTGGTCTCGGACAGCGGCGACGGCAACGCCCACGACCACGCGGACTGGGCCGACGCCCGGCTCACCTGCGCCGGATAAGGAGGAGCGGAACGACCCCGAGCGGGCGGCGGCCTTCACGGCGCCGCCCGCTCGGCATGCCGTCGGCGTGCTGTCGATGTGCCGTCGGGGGGACGCGCGGTGCGGGGCGAGCGACGACCGCGATCGGGTGAAGGGCTGAACTGGTGGAACAAACGGCCTGGATAATTCGATCAGACTCACCACATCCACGCTTTACTCAATTCTGGTTCGCCGCTGGCCAATTCATGCACGTGGATTTGCCGACGCCTTACTCCGGAAGGGTTTGAGCGGCGATTCCGTGCCCACACGTGCGGAGCATACAAGCAGGTCATCGGCTCGACGGCGGCCGGATCTCCTGCCGTTCCATCAACGTTCAATCGTCCGTTCCTGCTGGCCCCCCAAGAAATCCCTAAGGTCCCTGAAGGCTTCGAAAGTAGGGACCCATGGACAGACCCCTTTCCATCCGGGCGCGCGGGATCACCAAGTGCTTCGGCGATGTCGTCGCCCTCGACGGCATCGACCTGGATGTGACGCAGGGCCAGATTCACGGTCTGGTCGGACCGAACGGCGCGGGCAAGACCACACTGCTCGGCCTCCTGCTGGGCCTGGCCGTCGCCGACAGTGGGCGGCTGGAGATCCTGGGTACGCCGGTCGGACGGGCGCTCGCCGCTCCCGACGGTGTCGCCGGCTTCGTTGACGGGCCCGGTCTCTACCCCTCGCTCACCGCCAGGCAGAACCTGGCCGCGCTGGCGCATCTTCGCGGGGGTGACGGGCGTACCGCGGGAATCGACGAGGTGCTCGACCAGGTCGGGCTCACCGAGGTCGCCGACGACCGGGCCCGCGGTTTCTCCCTCGGCATGCGTCAGCGGCTCGGGCTCGCCGCCGCCCTGCTCACCAGGCCCCGGCTGCTGGTGCTCGACGAACCGTCCAACGGCCTCGACCCGGTCGGCAAACGGCATGTGCACGGTGTCCTCGACCGGCTCGCGGCGGACGGAACCAGCGTCGTGCTCTCCAGCCACCGCATGGACGACCTCGAGGCGCTCTGCTCGGAGGTCACCATCCTCGCCACCGGACGGGTCGTCTTCTCCGGGCCGCTGGGCAAGCTGGCCGCCGAGAACCGAGAACTCGACTACCGGTTGCTCACCTCCGACGCGCGGGCCGCCCGCGAGGAGGCCGCCGACACCGCCGGGATCCACCTCGTCGACGGCGCCGGAGCACGGCCGGCCACCGGCGAGGGGCTCGTCGTCCGCGCGCAGGTGCCCGCTCTCGACGACCTGGTGCGGCGGCTCGTGCAGGCGGGCGTCGCGGTGCGCGAACTCACCCCCGTGGTGTCGCCGCTGGAAGCCGCGTTCCTCGCCCTCACCGAGCAGCAGGAGTCGGACAGATGACCGCGACCACCGTCGACACCCATGCCACCGACGCCGGTACCGGCCGCGCTTCCGTACTCCGCGGCTACCGCTTCGAGTTGCTCAAGCTCGTGTCGCAGTGGCGGATCCGGCTGCTCGTCCTCGCCTGCTGGATCGCCCCGGCGCTCTTCGTCGCCGCGGTGAGCCGGCAGAGCGCGCTTCCCTCCGACACCCTCTTCGGTCGCTGGATGCACGCCACGGGGTGGGCCGGACCGCTGGTGATGCTCGGTTTCGCGGGCACCTGGGCGCTCCCGCTGCTGGTGTCGGTGGTCGCGGGCGACGTGTTCGCCTCCGAGGACCGGCTCGGCACCTGGCGCCATCTGCTCGTGGCGGTCAGGTCGCCCCGCCGGATCTTCGTGGCGAAGGCACTGGCCAGCCTCAGCGTCATCCTGCTGCTGGTGGCGGGGCTGGCCTGTTCCAGTGCGCTCGGTGGGGTCGTGGCGGTCGGCAGCCATCCGCTGGTCGGCCTCGACGGTCACCTGCTGGCTCCGTCGGACGCCGCCGGGAAGGTCCTCCTCGCCTGGGTCTGCGTGCTCGCGCCCACCCTGGCTCTCGCCGCGATCGGACTGCTCGGGTCGGTCGCGCTGGGCCGTTCCCCGATGGGACTGCTGCTGCCGGCACTCGTCGCGCTGGCGATGCAGGTCGCCCAGATGCTGCCGCTGCCGGTCGCGGTACGCCTCGCCCTGCCCAGCTACGCCTTCATCGCCTGGAACGGCCTGTTCACCAGCCCGGCGCAGGTCCGCCCGCTGCTGATCGGCATCGTGGTCAGCCTGGTGTGGGCCGTGCTCGCGACCGCGCTGGCCTATGTCCTGTTCCTGCGGCGCGACTTCACCAGCCTGACCTACGACGGCTCCGGGCGCCGCGCGATCACCACCGGACTGCTGCCGCTGGTCGCGCTGGTCGCCCTCACGGTCACGGTCGTCGCCGTGTCGACTCCGTCCGTGGGTTCCGGGATCGGGCAGGTCAAGGTGCAGCGGTCGGTCGCCACGGCGTTCGCCCACCTCTACCGCCAGCAGACCGAGCAGCTCCGCCGCCCGGCCTTGACCGAGGCCCAACTGCGGGCCACCGCGGCGTGCGACAAGAGCGCCGGCCACGTCACCGCCGAGGGCCCGGGCAACGACTGGCGCTGCGTCGTCTCCTGGCACCTCCCCGGCGTCGAGGCCGTCGGCACGGCCGTCTACCAGCTCGACGTCACCTCCGACGGGCGGTTCGTCGCCGACGGCGACGGGCCGAAGGAAGTGAACGGCTACTTCCTGGTGCGGACCCCGGTCGGGGACGCACCGAACCCGCTGTGGCAGTTCGACGGCAACGTCGAGCTGCTGTCCACCACCCCGAAGGGATAACCCCATGCAGGTAAGACGCCGCCGCAGGCGTGCTGAAGAGAAACGTTTCGGCTTTCTCTTCGGACGCCTCGGCCGCCGTACCCCCCTGCTGACGGCCGGCACCACCGCCGTCGCCCTCCTCGCCGCCGGCACCGCCTTCGCGCAGACCCACCAGTTCGGCACCGACCAGGTCGGGCAGGACACCGATCAGGGCCAGGTCATCTCCAGCGACCAGTACCTCGCCCCGTACGGTGACCGCCTCGTCATCAACAGCGGCAAGATCATGTCGTCCTCGGTGAGCCCGGACGGGACCCATCTCGCGGCCTCGGTCACCGACGGTGGGAGCGCGCTGTCCATCGTCGACCTGAAGACCTGGAAGGTGCAGCAACTCGTCGGCACCGCCGCGTCGTCCACCCCGCGCATCAGCGGCAACGACGTGGGCCAGGAAGGCCCCACGTACTCCCCCGACGGTTCGCAGTTGTGGCTGGGCCAGACCGACGGGTACACCAGGTTCACGGTGAACCCGGACGGCAGTGTCGCCAACCCGACGTCCGTCAAGATCCCGGCGGACGGGACGAAGCACGCTCTGGTGGGCGAGGCGGTGTTCTCCGCCGACGGTTCCACCGTGTACTCCGCGGTCAACGGCCAGAACCGCGTGGTCGCCATCGACGCCGCGAGCGGCACCATCAAGCAGAGCTGGGCCGTGGGCAACGCCCCGCGCGACCTGGTCGAGGTCGGCGACAAGCTCTACGTCAGCAACGAGGGCGGACGTCCGGCGAAGCCCGGCGACACCACCATCAACTCGTACGGCACCCAGGTACCGGCCAGCCCGGTGACCGCCGCCACCACCACGGGCACGGTCAGCGTCATCGACCTGGCGAACGCGTCGGCCGCCGTCAAGAGCATCAACGTCGGTCTGCACCCGACCGCGCTGTACGCCAAGAAGAACGCGCTGTTCGTCACCAACACGGCCACCAACGACGTGTCGGTCATCAACACGGCGAACGACAAGGTCGTGCAGACCATCGCGACGCAGCCGTGGCCGGAGGCGTCGGTGGGCTACGAGCCCGACGCGGTGACCCTCACCGGCGACGGTCACCTGCTGGTGACGCTGGGCCGCGCCAACGCGGTCGCCGTCTACCGGTACACGAGCCCGCAGGAGCCGGTGAGTTACGTCGGGCTGCTCCCGACGGACTACTTCCCCGCGGAGATCGCCACCGTCGGCAACCAGGTGGTCGTCTCCAACACCCGCGGCATCGACGCCCGCCGCCCCACCACCAGCGCCGGGCACGGCACCCACGACACGACGTCGAGCCTGGAGCGGTTCACGCTGCCGAGTGACAACGTCGTCAAGTCCCAGACGGCCAAGGTCTTCCAGCAGAACGGCTGGACGGCCGGCTCGGTGACTCAGGCCACGGGCGCGAGCCACGCGCAGCCGGTGGCCGTCCCGCAGCGGCTCGGCGACCCGTCGACGATCAAGCACGTCTTCCTGATCGTCAAGGAGAACCGGACCTACGACCAGGTCTACGGTGACATCCCGCAGGGCAACGGCGACCCCTCGCTGGCGGAGTTCGGCGAGAACGTGACGCCGAACCAGCACGCGCTGGCCGAGCAGTTCGGGCTGTACGACAACACCTACGACATCGGCACGAACTCCGCCGAGGGCCACAACTGGCTGATGCAGGCCGACGACCCGGAGTACACCGAGTCCTCGGCCGGTGAGTACCAGCGCAGTTACGACACCGAGGACGACGCCCTCGGCCACCAGCGGACCGGTTTCCTGTGGACCGGCGCGCAGGCGGCCGGGAAGTCCGTGCGTGACTTCGGTGAGTTCCAGCAGTTCCTGACCAAGCCGGCGGACGCGAGCTGGCAGAACCTGTACTGCGACTCCAAGAACATGGCGGCGACCGGGCAGGACACCGCGTACCCGCTGAACTCGTCCTCGCCGATCCCGTCGCTCAACAACGTGTCGGTGCCCGGCTTCCCGAAGTTCGACACCAGCGTCCCGGACGTCTACCGGGAGCAGATCTGGAAGCAGGACTTCGAGAAGAACGGTCCGGCGAACCTGAACATGTTCTGGCTCTCCAGCGACCACACCGGCGGCCCGGCCAGCGCCCCGGCCCAGGTCGCCGACAACGACCTCGCCACCGGCCGGATCGTCGACGAGATCTCGCACAGCAAGTACTGGAAGGACTCGGCGATCTTCGTCGTCGAGGACGACTCCCAGGCCGGCCTCGACCACGTCGACGGCCACCGTGCCCCGATCCAGATCATCAGCCCCTGGGCCCAGCACGACACCGTCGACAACCACTACTACTCGCAGATCACGATGATCCGGACCATCGAGCAGATCCTCGGGATCCACCCGATGAACCAGAAGGACAGCGCGGCCAGCCCGATGCGTGGGGCGTTCACCTCGCACCCGGTCTACACGCCGTTCACGGCGCTGCCCAACCGGACCCCGCTGACCGACGGCCTGAAGACCCCGCCCACCTGCGGCGTGGACACCCCGGCACCGCAGGACCCGAGCGCGGCGGCCGTGCCGTCGGCGAAGGTGCCGGCCGACGAGCAGGCGCTCGCCGCGCAGTGGGACACCTGGAAGTCGAAGCAGCACCTGACCGGCCCGAACGCCGTGCCCGATTACGCCAATCCCGCGCAGATGAACCACCTCACCTGGTACCAGACGCACAACTGGAAGAAGCCGTACCCGGGCGAGGACAAGATCTTCGCGCCGAAGGACGTGCCCGGCGCCTACCTCCCGTCGTCGGAGTCCGACGGCTGACGCAGGCTGATCGCCAAGGGGCCCCTGGTCTGCGTCCGCGCAGGCCAGGGGCCCCGTCTGCTGCTCACTCCGACGTCCGCGGGCCCGGGAGCCCGCCACGGACATCCAGTAAAATCTATGACAAACACCCCACACGCTTCCGACGGAACGGACAGCGCCATGACCGCATCAGCCGGCGCCATACGGCAGCCCCGCCCCGTTCAGTCCGGTGCTCCGGACGCGGACTCCAAGGACCAGGGTGCCCGCGCGGCGGCGGACGTGGCCGTCGCCCGCAACTCCCTGGTGATCGACGTATGCGGCAAGAAGCTGGAACTGCCGCCGCCGGACCACCTCGCGTTTCTCGCGGGTCTTGGCGTGCTCACCGCGCTGGAGATCATGGAATGGCCGGTGGCCGTCGCCATAGCCGTCGGGCACAAGCTCGCCCACAGCCATCACGGCCGCGCGCTGCGCGAGTTCGGTGACGCCCTGGAAGAGGCCTGAGCCCTTCAGAACCAGGCGCGCACCCTGCTGACCGGCGCGGGCAGGAAGAGGGAACTCACGGTCGCCGCCGCCGCGGCGGACAGGGCGATGGCCCAGGCGACGGGGCCGAGGGGGGTGCAGCCGAAGAAGTGGCTGAGACCGGGGGTCTGGACGACGACGGCCAGGGCGGCCAGGGAGCCGAGCGCGGAGACGAGGATCGCCCGGCTGCGACCGCCCGCCAGGAGCGTCTGCCCTAGCTGCGCGCCCACGAGCGCGACCAGGGCGACCGTGCGTGCGCGGGCCACGCGCCCGGTGAGCCGGGCGGCGAGCCAGCCGGTGGTCGCGCCGAGGGTGGTGGCCACCGCCCGTACGACGGTCTCGTCGGTGAGTGCCGTGCCCAGGGACGACTCCGGGCCTTCGTGGAGCAACCGCTCGGCCGTCTCGGGGCGGGGTGGGCGCAGCGCGACGGCGATGGCCGGGGCCAGGTCGGTGAAGAGGTTGACCAGCAGCAGCTGCCGGGCGGTCAACGGCGAGGTGCCGGTGGCGGCGGCCCCGAGGACGGTGAAGGCGATCTCGCCGAGGTTGCCGCCGACGAGGATCGCGAGGGCCTGTCGTACCGAGGCCCACATGGCGCGGCCCTCCACGAGGGTGGCGAGGACCGTTTCCAGCCGGTCGTCGGTCACGACGAGGTCGGCGGCCGCGCGTGCGGCCGGTGTGGCGCGGGTACCGAAGGCGATGCCGATGTCGGCGAGCCGGATCGCGGGGGCGTCGTTGGCGCCGTCGCCGGTCATGGCCACGGTCCTGCCGAGGCGCTGGAAGGCCTGCACCACCCGGACCTTGTGGACGGGCGTGCCGCGGGCGACGACGCCCACCTCGGGCAGCAGTTCGTCGAGGGCACGGTCGTCGAGGGCGTCGAGTTCGGCGCCCGTCACCACCCGCCGCCGGTCCAGGACACCGAGGTCGGCGGCCATGGACGCGGCCGTCCCGGGATGGTCGCCGGTGATCATGACGATGTGCATCCCGGCGTCGGCCAGCTGCCGCACCGCGTCGGCGGCGGTGGGGCGCACCCGGTCGGCGAACGCGAGGAAGCCGAGGAAGTCCAGTCCGGTGACGGCCTCCTCGGTGAGCTCGCCGTCGGAGCCGTCATCGGACTTTCGCTCCGCGACCGCCAGGATCCGGTGGCCCTGGGCCGCCAGTTCCTCACCGGTCGCCAGGATGCCGTCCCGGCCCGCCCCATCAAGCGCCTGGCCGCCGCGGGTGTCGCACCGGCCCACCACCTCTTCCGGTGCCCCCTTCACCGACAGCATCCAATTGCCGTCGCCGCGGCCCCGGACCGCGTGGAAGCCGCGGCTGGGCTCGAACGGGAGCTCGGAGGTGCGCCGCCAGCCCGGCGCGGCGTGCGCGCGGTCCACGCCGGCCTCCTCCGCTCCGGCGGCCACCGCGCTGTCCGTGGCGTGTACGAGTCCGTGGCCGCCGTCCGCGCGGGGCGTGGCCCGCAGGGCGGCGGCGAGTACGGCGCGCTGGGGCGCCGCCAGCTGTTCGAGGGGGCGGCTGTCGCCGTCCGAGGAGACGCCGACGAGGGAGATCCTGCCGTAGGTGAGGGTGCCGGTCTTGTCGAAGCACAGCACATCGGTGCGGCCCGCCGCCTCGATGGTCCGCGGGTCCCGTACCAGGGCGCCCTGGGCGGAGAGCCTGCGGGCGGCGGCGAGTTGGGCCGCGGAGACGAGGAACGGCAGCCCTTCGGGAACGCTGGCCACCGCCAGGCCGACGCCGGTGCCGATGGTGTCCCGCGCGGGGCGCCCGCGCAGCAGGCCGGCCGCCATCACCGCCGCGGCCGAACCGAGGGCCACCGGCAGCGTGGGCCGGGTGATCCTGGCCAGCCGCCGCTCGACGCCGACCGCCGGTGCGGCGCCCCGTCCGGCCACCGCGGCACGGCCCGCCTCGGTGTCCGTGCCGGTCGCGACGACCACCGCGCGGCCACGGCCGGCGGCCACTGTGGTGCCCTCGTAGACCATGGACGTGCGGTCCGTCAGGTCCGACGCCAGGACGGGGGCGACGTCCTTGGCCACCGGCATCGACTCGCCGGTCAGTGCCGACTCGTCGGCCTCGAAGTGGTGCGCCTCCAGCAGGCGGCAGTCGGCGGGCACGACGTCGCCGGTGGTGAGGGCGACCACGTCCCCCACGACCAGGTCCTCGGCCGGGACGGTGGTTTCCGCGCCGTCCCGCACCGCCCTGGCCATGACGGACGACTCACGCCGCAGCTTGGCCACCGCCTGGTCGGTCGAATGCCGCTGGACGCCTCCGATCAGTCCGGAGAGGGCCGTGACCCCGACGATGAGGGCGGAGTCGAGGACGGCACCCACCGCCGCCGACAGGGCCGCCCCGGCGCCGAGGATCGGGGTGAGCGGGTTGGCCATCTCCGTGAGGTAGGCCCGGGCCAGTGACGAGGTCCGTACCCCTTCGCCGGGCGCGGTGACGCGCGTCCGGGCCTCCTCGGCGGTCAGCCCGCCCTCCTCGCCACCGGTTCTGTCGAGCACGGAGGACGGGTCCATCGCGTGCCAGGGGTACCGGCTCGCAGCCCGCGGTACGGGGCTGCGCAACACGCGCAGCGCCGACCAGACGCCGGTCGCGGTACCGAGCGCGGCGGACGCGTTGACCGCCATCATGCTGCGGGCCGCCGGGCGCCGTGGCCGTCCGGCCAGCGCCGCCGTCGCGCCGACCACCGCCGACGCCTGCGCGAGCCGGACCCCGCGGTGCGCCGCGTCCCGCGCCGCACGGCACGCCTCGACGATGACGACGGCCGCCGCCGCATCGGGTGCGACGTACAGGTCCGCGCCCCAGGGCGGCGCGCCGTCCGGGCTGGTGACACCCACCGCGACGTCGGCGGCCCGTAGCGCGCCGCGGTGCCGTGAGACCAGCAGTACGCCGGTCCCGTCCCGCTGCAGGGCGCGTACGGATCCGGGCAGCCGGTCGCCTCCGTCCAGCACGCCGTCGGCCTCCCGTACCGCCGCGTCCGCCGTGTGCCGGCCCGCGACGAGGACGGCGAGTCCGGCTCGGCGGGCCGCCGGGACGAAGGCGCTCGCGGCGTCGTGGAACTCCGGCACCACACCGGCCAGGGCCACCACGCGGTGGTCCTTCGCCAGGCCGAGCACGAGGTGCGCGCCGCCCAGCCGGAGCCGGTCGCCGGCCGATGTGACGGCGGATGCGACGGCGGAGTCGTGCGGGGACAGGTCGTCGACCGGGCCCAGCGCCCACGGGCCGTCCCGGCGCACGCGGTCCGGGGTGGAGGCGTCGAAGAGCCGGTGCGCGGTCGCGGCGAGTTCTCCCGCCGACGCGCCGTCGTCGCCGTCGGCGTTGTCGGCGTTGTCGGCGTTGTCGTGGTCATCGATGGAGACGAGATCGGCGAGGAGGTATCGCCCGGTCGCCAGGACATCAGTGTCGAGGAGCACGGCGCCGATCCGGTCGAGCCCGCGCAGTGCGGCGGGCCGTGCGACGACGGTGCCGCGGCGGGCCAGGCCCCGGCCCAGGGCGCAGGCGAAACCCTCGCGGGCCAGTGACGGCGCCTTGGGGATCGCCGCCAGCGCCCCGCTCGCGGCCCGCATGGGGTGCCTCGACACGAGGAGCAGTCCGGCGAAGGTGGCCGCCGCCACGCCGGCCGCCTGATCCGCGTAGCGTTCGACCGGGCTGTCCTTCAGGGGCACCTCGCGTGCCGGTGCCGAAGCCGGGGCGCCGGTGGAGCCCGCCGCTCGTGCGGTCCCGGTGAGGCGGGGCTCGGCCGCGGCCCAGGCGGCACGCTCCGCGTTCGCTTCGAGCACCCGCAGGCCGTTGCGGACGGCGTCCACACCGCTTCCGAGGAATCCGCCCGAGCCGATGTTGCCCACGACTGCCAGCCCGCCGATGAGCGCACTGGCGTTCCGGACACCCACCGCGTTCTCCACCAGACGGCGCAGCCGGGGCTGGGTGTCGATCAGGGGAGCCAGCGACGCGACGCCGGCCGGGATGGGGGTGCGACGAGCAAGCGCCAGCGCGGTGGCCACGGGGACGACGGACACATGCAGGGCGACGGCCCACGCCGCCCGTCGGACCGGCCCACCGGACAGCGGGTGCTCGGGCAGCGGCCCGTCGAGGCCGAGTTCCGCCTCCACCGCCTCCACCGCGCCGGTCAGTGCGCGCACGGTCTCCTCGGCGTCCGGCGGGCCCTCCGTACCGACGACGGCGTGCTCCAGGACGGTGTTCGTCACGACCCAGCGCACGCACCCAAGGGCCGCGAGCCGCTGCTCGACCTCCCGCGCCACCCTCTCCACGTCGGCGTCGCCGCGCTCCCCCAGCCCCCGGACGGCGATGTGCGCCCGCTCGTCGAAGAAGCGGACGCGTGGCTCGGTGCCCGCGAGCGCACCGGCCGCGGACGAGGCGACAGCACGCAGCAGTCCGCTTCCCGGAATCCGCACCGTGTGTCACCCGCTTCCCAGCGTCACGCTGTCCATCGATGTGTCTCAGGGACCCCTAATACTGCCTCAAATACGGCAATATTGAATGAAAGGCGCATATCCGCCTTACCCCGAACAGGAGGAGGTCATGTCATGCGTGGAGCGCCAGAGACAGCGCAGGACACCGACCGGGCTGCCACGCAGCAGGAACCGTCGCCCACGAAGACCACCGGGGGAACACAGGTCCACGAAGGGCGTACCGGCCTGATCATGCACACCTACAACGCCCCCGTGCCCGTGCCGTACCTCACCCCGAAGGACATGGCCACCGACGTCCGCACCATGACGTCCCGGCTGCGTGAGGCACCGGCGGCGCCGATGACGAGGAACGTCGCCTTCTACGGCGGGCTGGGCGCGCTCACCGTGGCAGGGGCCCTTGAATGGCCGGTCGCCCTCGCGGTGGCCGGAGCGACCTGGCTGCTGCGCGGAAAGGGAAGGGAAGCACAAAGGGAAGCGCAGACGCAGCGCGCGGAGACACCGGAAGACCGCGGTTCTGAACCGGCGGGCCGCCGGAAGACCTGATCCGAACGAAAGCCGAACGAAAGACCCTAGGCCCGTTCGTCCCGGTTCGGGCGTACCAGGAGGCCCCGTTCCAGGGCCACGACCACCGCGTGCGTACGGTCGCTGACGTCCAGCTTGGCGAAGACGCGCAGGAGGTGCGTCTTCACGGTGGCCTCCCCGATGACCAGGCGCTTGCCGATGTCGGCGTTGGACAGGCCGTCGGCGACCGCGTTCAGGACGTCCAGTTCCCGGCCGGTCAGGGACACCGGGGCGGGCCGCCGTATGCGGGCGACCAGGCGTTCGGCCACCTTGGGGGCGAGCACCGTCTCACCCCGGGCCGCGGACCTGATCGCGTCGACGAGTTGCTCGCGGGTGGTGTCCTTGAGGAGGTAGCCGACGGCGCCGGCCTCGACGGCGCGCTCGATCTCCACATCGGTGTCGTACGTGGTGAGAATCAGCACCCGGGTCCGCGCCGGGCCGGCGACGATCTGAGCGGTCGCGGCGACGCCGTCGAGGACCGGCATCCGCAGGTCGATGAGGGCCAGGTCGGGGGCGAGGGTCTCGACGAGTTCGACGGCCTCCCTGCCGTTGCCCGCCTCTCCGACGATGGCGACGCCGGGCTCGTCCGCCAGGAGGGCGACCACTCCCGCGCGCATCACCGTGTGGTCGTCCACCACGATCACGCGGATTCTGTCCTGCTCCGCCACGGCCGTCTCCTCGGCTGCGGCCTGTCCGGTCACGTCGGCCATGTCAGTCCTGACTGTTGGTGGGGATCACGGCGAGGACGCGGGTTCCGTCCCCGACGGAGCTGGTGACGGTCAGCTCACCGTCGAGTTCGGCCAGCCGTTTGCGCATGCCGACGAGGCCGAAGCCGTGGGCTTCGTCGACCACGAAACCCCGGCCGTCGTCGGTGATTTCCAGTTCGATGCCGTGCGGATACCGGGCCAGGACGACCCCCACCGTGGTGGCGGCCGCGTGCTTGCGCACATTGGCGAGGGATTCCTGGGTGCAGCGCAGCAGCGCGATACGGGTCGTCTGGTCGCAGTCGACGTCCGCCAGTTCGGTGGTGACGGTCAGCCCGGTGTCCTCGGCGAACCGGTCCAGGGTCCGGCGCAGGGTCGCCGACACCGAGCCCGCCGCGACGCCGCCCTGCGGCGCCGATCCGACGAGCACCCGTGCCTCGGCGAAGTTCTCCCGGGCGGTCTGCGTGATGGACAGCAGCTGCCGGTCGCACTTCTCGGGGTCGGTGGCGATGGCGGAGCGGGCCGCCTCCGCGAGGACGATGATGGAGGCGAATCCCTGGGCGAGGGTGTCGTGGATCTCACGGGCGATGCGTTCACGTTCGGCCACCGCCCCCTGCCGTTGGTGGGCCTGCGTCAACTCCCGCTGGGTTTCCTCCAGTTCGGCGGCCAGTTGCTCGGTGCGTGCGTTGCTCTGCCCGATGAAGCGGTGCAGCCACAGGCCGAGGGCGACGCCCGCCGCGTAGGCGACGACCGTGGCCACGTTGTTCCCGGTGAGGAACTGAGGGCTCCAGCCCTGTCGCAGGGTGCCGCCGACCACGGTGGTCGCCGCCCCGAGGCCGCTGAGGGCGATCGAGGGACGCGGGCCGCGTACGAAGGTCCAGAAGTGCGGGAGGGAGACGACGTAGAACGCGGCGGCACCTCCCAGCAGGTAGGAGACGCCTCCCATGACGAGCGACAGCAGGACGAGGAACACCGTGGGGCGCAGTACCGGGTTGCGCGGCAGGGCGAGGACGACGGCGTAGCAGAGGGCGATCAGGGTCAGCAGGCCCCACGACCAGTACCTCTTCGCCTCCCCCGTGTCGAGTACGGCGACCGCCGTGGGCAGCAGGCCGAGAAGGACCCAGGAGACGGTGTTCCAGAGACGGAACGTACCCGAGGTGCCCAACGGGCCTGAGAAGTAACGGTCGTTGAGCTGCGGCCGCTCAGTCATTGGCTCAGCTTACTTTTTGCTGGGGGCGGGGGGCCGGAATCCGGCTCCGGGCCCGGCGGATCCCGCGTGACGGCCACCAGTTGGCCTCACCGAGCAGCAGCATCAGCGCTGGCAGGATCAGCATCCGGATGACGAACGCGTCGAGCAGTACGGCGACCGCCAGGCTGAAGCCGATCTGCTTCATCTCGATCAGGTGCAGGGCGGCGAAGCTGGCGAACACGGTCACCATCACGACCGCGGCGCTGGTGACCACGCCGGCCGAGCTGCCGATGCCGTCGATCACGGCCTTGCGGGTGGGTACGCCGTTCATGGCGGCCTCCCTCACCCGGCTGATCACGAACACCTGGTAGTCCATGGACAGTCCGAAGAGGATGACGAACAGGAACAGCGGGACGCGGGAGCCGATCGAGCCGGTGGAGTCGAAGTCGAGCAGCCCCTCGGCCCACGTGTGCTGGAAGCAGAGGACCAGCACACCGAGCGAGGCGGCGGCCGAGAGCAGGTTGAGCAGGATGCCGACCAGGCCGAGGACCAGCGAGCGGAACGCCCACACCGTCATGGCGAAGGTGACCAGCAGCAGGGCCCCGATGATCAGCGGCAGCTTCTGCCGCTGGTGCGTGGGGTAGTCGGTGTAGCGGGCGACGTCCCCGGTCACCGCGGTCTCGGCGCCGGTCACCTTGCCGACGGTCCGGGGTACGAACGTGTCGCGGATGTCATGGAGGGACGACTGGGCCTGGTCGGTGCTCACGTAGTACGGCACCTGGAGCTGGAGCATGCTGATCCGCTGGTCCGGTGAGGTGGACAGCTGGGAGGTTCCGCTCAGCCGCGGGTCGTCGCCGACGTCCGCCGCGAGTTGGCGCAGGGCGGCGGTCACCTCGGCCGAGCGGTCGGCGTCCGCGCGTACGACGATCTGGTGCATGGACTTCAGCTCGGGGAACGCCGCGTTGAGACGGTCGTAGGTCTGCATGGCGACGATGGAGCGCGAGTGCGTCTCCCGGCCCATGTCGGTCAGCTTCAGGCCGAGCACCGGGGCGGCCAGGGCGAGCAGGACGAGGACGGTGCCGGTGAGGGCGGCGGCGGGGTGCTTGCTGACCGGGCGCAGTACCGCGGTGGTGAGGCGGCCGGGACCGGTCTTGGGCTGCCTCGTCGGCCGTGCGGCCTGGCCGCGGCGGGCCGCACGCTCCTCCCGCCGCACCGCGCGGCGCTCCGCCCGCCGTCCGAGCGTGGCCAGCAGCGCGGGCAGGACGGTCAGCGAGCTGAGCACGGCGACCAGGGTGACGACGATCGCGCCGGTGGCGATGGACGAGAAGATCACGTCGTCCGCGAGGAACAGGGTGGCGCTGGAGACGGCGACGGCGAGGCCGGAGAGCACGACCGCGCGTCCCGAGGTGGCGGCGGCCAGCTCCACGACCGCCTGCGGGCTGAGCCGGCCGCCCGATGCGGCTCGCTCCTCCCGTTCCCGCTTGAGGTAGAAGAGGGTGTAGTCGACGCCGACGGCCAGACCGATCAGCAGGATCACGTTGGTGCCGATGCCCGCGTCCGGGAAGACGTGCGAGGCCAGCATCGACAGGCCGACGGCCGCGGCGATCGAGGTGAGAGCGAGCAGCAGCGGCACCAGCGCCATCACGACGGAGCTGAAGACCAGCAGCAGGGTGACCAGGGTGACCGGCAGCGCGATCATCTCGGTACGGGACAGGTCGTCACCGCGCAGCTTGTCGACGCCCTTGCTGATGGAGGGAGACCCCGTCTCCTCCACCCGCAGTCCCGGGTTGGCCTTCCGCACCGCCTCGGTCTGCGCGAGCAGCGCGTCGACGTGCTTCTTGCCCTCCAACTCCGGGCCCTTCATGGTGACGTCGACCCGTACGGCGGTGTTGTCCGCCGCCCGCACCGGGGTGGCCACCGAGCGCACCTCGACCAGCCCGCGCATCCGGTCGGCGATGTCCAGGGCTGCGGCTTCGGCGGCGTTCAGGTCGAGGCGGCCGGTGCCGGGCCGCGCGGTGATCAGGACGCGTTCGACGGGTCGCTGCTGCAGTCCGCCCTCGGCGGCCATCGCCTCCGCCCGGCCCGCCTCTCCGATCCTGAAGTCCTCCGTGGTGGCCGGGTTGCCGCCGACCGTGATGCCCACCCCTAAGCAGAGAACCACGAACAGGAGCCAGCAGACGATCGCGCGCCAGGGGTGTCCGGCGCTCCAACGAGCCATGCGTACAGGGAGATTCCTCATGTCATCCATGCTGGTCGCCGGGGAGTTCGCGCCGACAGCCTCGTCAGGTTGAACCTCGGGTCCACCGACTGGTGGACCCTGCCCGCCCTCCCCCGTCGGCGGCTGTCGACGCCGAGGCGTGCCGCCCACCGCCCGCCACGACACAGTGATCTGCGTCACTCCGCCCCGTTTGCCGTGATGTTCGTCGGCCGGAGCGCGCTGGAAGGTTCGGGCCATCCTGTGACGGATGTGCCTCACGTGACTTTCTTCTGCCGCTTTCTTGGCATTCTTGGCTTTCTCTTGGGGTGGATCGTCTTGAGTCGTCGTACGTCGCGCGCGTATAGACCGTTGAGCCTGAAAAGACGGGCGTGGCTCACGCTCGGCGTGGTGCTGCTGGGAGGCGGGGGCGCGGTGACCTACGCCGTCGCCAGCCCCTCCGCCTCTCCCGGCGCGGGCCGGGCCATGCGGCCGGTGAAGGTCTACGACCTCACCCTGAAGGGCACTGCGGGCGACCGGCGGGAGCTGCCGCGCACGGACACCCAGCGGTTCTCGATGGTCGGCGTCTCCTGGACGGGCGCCGGCAAGCGGCTCGACGGTACGACGCAGGTGCGCACCCGCAGCCTGGACACCGGCGAGTGGAGCGCCTGGCAGGACCTGGAGGTCAACGTCGATCCGCCGGATCCGCTGGACAATCCCGGCCCCGGCGTGCGCGGCGCGTCCGAGCCGCTGTGGGTGGGCTCATCCGACGGGGTCCAGGTGCAGGTCGTCCGCAAGAACGGCACAACCGGCGCGCTGCCCAAGGGACTTGAGGTCAACCTGGTCGACCCCGGAGTGGTGACCGCCGCCGAGGCCAGGTCCGCCAGCGGCGATGCGGAGCCGGCTGCGTTCGCCGTCGACTACAGCCCGAGCGCCACGCCGCCCACCGACTCCGCGTTCCCGACCGACTCGGGATCCGCCACCCCGACCGACTCGGGATCCGCCACCCCGACCGACTCGGCATCCGCGTCCCCCACCGACTCCGGATCCGCATCCCCCACCGACTCCGGATCCGCATCCCCCTCGACGAGCGCCTCCGCGAGCCCGTCAGCCACCGTGCCCTCCGTGCCCTCCGCGCCGCCGTCCACGGTGCCCGAACCGCCGATCACCTCGCGCGCGGCCTGGGGTGCCGACGAGTCACTCAGCCCCGACCCGTCGGAGTACAACCCCGACGTGAAGGCCGTGTTCGTGCACCACACGGACGGGAGCAACGACTACTCCTGCGCCGACTCGGCGTCGATCGTGCGCGGCATCTACGCGTACCACACGCAGGTCAACGGCTGGAACGACATCGGCTACAACTTCCTGGTCGACAAGTGCGGCACCGTCTTCGAAGGCCGCAAGGGCGGCGTCGACCTGCCGGTGCTCGGCGCCCACACCTACGGCTGGAACCGCGAGTCGACGGGCATCGCGGTACTCGGTGACTACACCTCCACCGGCGCGTCTAACGCCGCGCTGGCCTCGGTCGCCCGGGTGGCGGCGTGGAAGCTCGGCCAGTACGGCGCCGACCCCGACGGGACCGTCCAGCTCACCGCGGGCGCCGACCAGACCAACTACTTCGGCACCGCCTTCACCGCGGGCAGCCAGTACACCTTCCACCGGATCTCCGGCCACCGTGACGGCTACAACACCGAGTGCCCCGGCGGTTCCCTCTACGCCCAGCTGCCGACCATCCGCGCCTGGGCGTCCGGGCCGGTGCAGGGCCTGAAAGTCACCTCGGTCGGCGGCGCCGGCCTGTCGGGCTCGACGTACTACACCAAGGGCGCCATCACCGCGCACTGGACGACCACCACGCCGGGTTCGCTGATCTCCAGGTTCGAGCTGCTGGTGGACGGCAAGGTCGCCGCCACCGCCTCCGGTACGGCCACCTCGGTCGGCGCCACCCTGCCCCTGGGCGGCCACAGTGTCGCCGTACGGGCCGTGCACCAGTCCGGCAGGACCGCGACCACCGCCGCGCTGAGCGTCGTGGCGGAGACGACCGCGCCGACCTTCACCACCCCGCCGAAGCTCTCCCTGCGGACCGGCACCGTCAACACCACCGCCGTCCCGATCACCCTCGGATGGAAGGCGACCGACGACAAGGCGCTGAAGTCCGTGCAGCTGCTGTCGCCGACGACGGCCACCTTCGGCCCGACCACGACCACATCCAGCCGCACCGCCAATTCCGGCTCCGCCGCCACCTGGGCGATGACGGCGTCCGACTACGCGGGCAACACCCGCACCTCGTCCCCCTCCTTCACCCCGGTGATCCTGCAGGAGACCTCCGCCGTCAAGTCCGGTACCTGGACGACCCGTTCCTCCACCAGCTACCTCGGCGGCAAGTCGTACTCCAGCGGTTCCAAGGGCGCCTCCCTCACCTGGACCTTCACCGGCCGCTCCGCCGCCTGGGTGGTCTCCCGCGCCTCCAGCTCGGGCCAGGCGTACGTGTACGTCGACAGCACGAAGGTCGCGACCGTCGACCTGAAGTCCGCCACCACCTCCTACCGGCAGGCGATCTGGACCAGGACCTGGTCCGGCAGCGCCAAACACACCGTCAGGATCGTCGTGGTCGGCACCAGCGGCCGTCCGACCATCACGACCGACGGCCTCGTCTACCTCAAGTAGCCCTGCGGCTCACGAGGGCGGCATGCGTCGGGTGACCTGACGCATGCCGCCGCTCGGCGTGCCGTCGGTCAACGCGCGGACCGTGCCGCCCCGTCGAGCGGTTCGACCCAGAGGTTCCGGAAGCGGACCTTGTTCCCGTGGTCCTGGAGCCGGATCGCGCCCGCCGCGGCCGATTCGGCGTCGCCACCGCCGGTCGGGCCGTCCACCGCGACGTTGTCGTGGACCTTCCTGCCGTTCCACACCACGGTGACCCTGGCGTCGTCGGTCTTCTGGCCGTCGGCGTCGAAACGGGCCGCGCGGAAGACGATGTCGTAGGTCTGCCAGGTCTCGGGTGCGGTGGCGGCGTTCAGGTCGGCGGCCTTCTTCTCGTAGATGGACGCGGCCTCGTTCGAGGCGAGTTTCCGCACGCCGAAGGAGTCCAGGACCTGGATCTCGTAGCGGTCCTGGAGATAGATGCCGCTGTTGCCGCGGTCCTGCCCGGTGACGTCGTCCGGCAGCTTCGGCACCCGGAACTCGGCGTGCAGTCGGAAGTCGCCGAAGGACTGTTTGGTGCGGATGTCCCCGCAGCACACCTCGACGGAGTTCTCCGCGGTGTGCGGCCATGCGGCGCTTCGGCCGTCGGTGTGCTGCCAGGCGGTGGCGAGGCTGCCGCCGGAGAACAGGTCGATACGGCTGCCGGGTCTGCGTACGTCGATCATGTCGAGGTTGACGTTTCCGGTGTCCCCCGGCCGGTAGGTGTACGTGATTGTGTTACGGCCCTTGCGCAGGTCGAGCCGCTCGGTCCGGGTGGACCAGCGGTTCCAGGCGCCGGTGGAGGGGAGGCTGGTCTGCCGCGCCTGTCCGCCGTTGACGCTGACGCCGATCGTCTTGGTGCCGGTGAAGGGGTGCGGGCCGTTGGCGTAGCGCAGGCCCACGTCGTAGCTGCCCTTCGCGGGCGCGTCGACCTCGAAGGTGACGGTGGCGCCCTCGACGTTGAAGCCGTCGACGAAGCCGCCGCCGGTGTAGCCGGCGTGCTCGGTGTCGATGTCCGCGCCGCCCGACAGGCGTGCCGATTCGGCGTCGTAGGAGGTGACGGGCTGCTCGGGACCGGGGCGTGCGTTCAGGGTGTACCAGGCCTCGGTGGACCAGAGTTGCTCACCGTCGGCCGAGGCGAACGGGCGCGGCGAGCGCACATGCACCACCCGGTCGGTCTTCAGACCGGGGATGGTGAGCCGGACCTTGCGACGGTCGCCGGACACCCGGGCCGCGGCGACGGGCAGGACCTCCTCGTCGACCTTGGGGCCGCCGTACGCCGGGGTGGGGACGTAGCGCCACTGCTCCACCGAGTAGGCGCCGCTGGTCACCGCGGCGGCGGTCTCCTTGGACAGCGGCTCGGTGTAGGTGAGTTCGAAGCCGTCACGGGTGGCCCGCATGGTCTTCATGTCGAAGACGCTCCTGCCGTTCGGCGTGAGTTTCTGCAGGCCGAAGCGGAGTTTGCCTTCCTGGCCCCAGTTCCCGTCGGCGCCCAGTCCTCCCGCGTAGATCGCGCCGTCCGGTCCGGTGCTGATCCGGGTGATGCCGGCCTCCAGGCCCTGGGTGTGCCGGAACACCGCGCCCTGGTATTCGCCGTCCACCTTCTCCAGGTCGGCGCGCTGGATTCCGCCGTAGGTGACGTCGCCGAAGAGCATCTGCCCGGCGAAGGGCCCCTTCTTCACCAGCATGGGTGTGCTGGGTGAGTTGGCGATCTCGTTCTGCGGCAGCCACAGCACCGGCTTGGTGACCGTACGGTCGTCGAACGGGCCGTCCGGGTTGGTCCGGTGGTTGAAGAACCGGCCGGGCTTGATGTGCACCAGCTTGGAGGCGGGCAGCCAGCCGCCCTGGTTGTCGGTGACGAAGAGCTCACCCTTCGGACCGCGTCCGATCCCGTTCGGGGTGCGCAGGCCGCCGGCCAGGTAACTGACCTTCCCTGTCTTCTTGTTCACTTTGATCGTGGTTCCGCGGTTGGCGGCGGGCTGCGGATTCGTCGTCGCGCCGCCGTAGTCGATGGCGACGGACAGGTTCAGGTAGAAGTTCCCGTCCTCGTAGAGCAGGCCGAAGGCGAACTCGTGGAAGTTCCCCCCGTACGGCCACTCGGCGACCTTGCGGATCTCGCCCGCGGTGTTGGCGCCCTTCGTGTCGGACAACTCGGTCAGCTGGTGCTTCTCCGAGACGTACAGCTTCCCGTCGACGTACTTGATCCCCATCGGCTCCTTCAGCCCGTCGGCGATCTTCTTGTACGTGACCTTGTCCGGGCCGGTGTCCCCCGTGACGTGGTCGAGGACGTACACCGCTCCCGCGGTCTGGTCACTGCCGCCCCAGGTGGTCACCGCGAGCCGGCCGCCCGGCATCCAGTCCATCGCGGAGACCTGCGGCTCGAAGCCCTCGGGGCGCAGGTCGGTGAGGGTGTAGCCGGGGTTGACCGAGGTCAACGGGAGCCCGTCGCCGGGGGTGTCGAACCGGCCCTCGCACTCCTTGCGACCGGGGGCGGTGACCCGGACCACGCCGGCGTCGGTGCTGAGAACGGAGTTCGGGACGAGGGTGAAGTCGTCGGCGCCCGGCGGCTTCCACTGGAGGGTCACCCGCTGTTCGCCACCGCGGTCGAAGTGGTCGATGCGCAGCGGGTGGTAGCCGGGGGTGAGGGTGACCTCGCCGTCCTTGGGTTCGGCGCCGTGCAGTCCGTCGTGGTCGATGACCTTCTGGTCGCCGATGAAGAGGCGGGAGCCGTCGTCGCTGATCAGGCGGAAGGCGTAGGCGCCGTCAGCGGGAACACTGAGATTGCCGATGACCTGCGACACGAAGTTGTCGGTGAAGCCGAAGCCCTCGGTGGAGGACCAGTCGACGGTGGGGATCAGCTTGTCGACGTTGGGCGTCTGGGCGGGCTTGAGGTCGCAGATCTCACTCAGCGGGGACTGGATGTCGAACACGCGGAGGGTGACGCCGGGTTCCTGGGGCGGCAGATCCGCGAACGGCCTCTCGTCCGCACCGGCGGAGGGGGCCGCGAGCCCGCCGGCCCACAGGACCGTGAGAAGTAATCCGGCGGTTCTTCGTGCTCTACGGCGGGGGCGGCGGGGGCTCGGACACTTGCGTGGCGTCACTCTTCCTCCTGCTGGCGCTGCGAGGCGACACACCGGGGTGGCCGGCGTCCGCGGAGTGGAGTTCGTGCACGTACGAGTGGTACGGCGGCGTTCCGCGGCGATGCACACGGGCCTCCGCACGAAAGCGACGCCCAGCGTACGAAGGACATAGGAAACCGTCCATGCTTTGTCCTCAGAAAGGAGAAACTGATGGAGTGTCGAGGAGGGACGGGTGTCAGGACGGCACGGCGGGGCAGCTGGTGCCCCGGGGCGGGACTGCCAGGTCGGCGAGGTAGCTGTCCACGGCGTCCTCCATACACGGGCCGCTGGTGACACTGCCGTGGCCGTGGCCCTCGTAGGTGAGGAGCACGCCGCTGCGGCCGAGCTGCCGGGCCACCGAGACCGCCCACGGGTACCCGGTGGCGGGGTCGTGCAGCGCGTTGGACACCAGGATCGGCGGGGCACCGTGTGCGTCCAGGCGGTGCTGCGGGTTGGCGGTCGGCGCGCCCAGACACGCCGCTGCCATGTGTAGCGGGAGCAGGTAAGGCAGGTCAGGTGCGGTCGTGTTCATCATGGAGACGAGCGAGGCGTACTCCTGGTAGTCGCGCACCGGCAGGTGCCAGTCCGAGCAGAAGACCGGTGTGGCCGAAGGCAGCGGCGCTGTCGAGGTGGACGACGCGGGCAGCGGCTTGCTCGCGTCCATCCCCGCGATCGCCGTGGCGAGGCCCGCGAAGTCGGCCACGTAGAACTTCTTGAACGTGATCTTGTTGACCAGGTCCGAAGACGACAGCGAGGTGCCCGGCTTCGCCGGGTCCTCCAGCTCACCGCGCCCGGCCCGGGCCAACAGGTGCTGCCAGACGGCGCGAACGTCGCGGCCGTGCAGCGCGCAGTCCGCGGCACCGTCGCACCACTTCACGAACTCCTGGAATGAATCCTGTGCCGTGGCAGCCTCGGACCGCAGGAAGTCACGGGTGGTCGGGACTCTGTGGTCCATGACGCTCTCCAGCACCATCGCGCGCACGCGGCGCGGGTAGGTCTCGGCGTACTGCGCGCCGAGCAGTGTGCCGTACGAGCTGCCGTGGAAGGTCAGTTTCCGCTCACCGAGAGCGGCCCGAAGAGCGTCCAGGTCCCGGACCGTCTGGGCGGTGTCGAGGTGGTCGAACACGGGGCCGGTACGGGCCCGGCAGTCGGCACGAAGCCGCCTGTTGTACGCCATGGTGGCGTCGAAGTCCGCCTGGCTCTTCAGCTCCGGTGACGGCCGCTTGGCAAGCAGGTCGCCTGAGCAGGTCACCGGGTTGCTGTCGCCCACGCCGCGTGGGTCGAAGCTGACGATGTCGAACCTGCGGCGGACCTCGGAGCTGAACCGGCTGATACGGCCCACCACGGTCTCCACACCCGAGTCACCCGGCCCGCCGGGGCCGAACACCATCGAGCCGACGCGTGCTCCGGGGTCGGTGGCCTTGCGGCGGGCCACGGCCAGGTCGAGTCTCGGCCCGTCCGGCTCAGCCCAGTCGACCGGCACCGAAAGGATGGCGCACTCGGCTCCCGGCTTCGCCGGGTCGTCACACGGTGCCCACCGCAGCGCCCCGGTGGCAGACGGCGACGCGTGGACCGCGGGAGCGGCGGCGAGGCCGGTGATGACAGCCATGGCGACTCCCACCACCATGGCCGTGCCCCGCGCCGCGATGCGCCGCATGGCGGATCTGCCCCGTAACGGCATGGATCCTCCTCGTGAAGGGAGCGGTTGTGTCAGGCGTGCGGGCCCGGCCGGGGCACCGTCGTCACGTTAGGTGCGCTGTCGCCCATGTGGTGCCCCAGTCAGGGGATTTTCCGGGTCAGGTCGGGGACCGCTCAGGGGTGATCAGGTCGCAGGCTGTCGAAGGTCAGCGCGTGACCGGTCCGACGTCAGCCGGTCAGCCGGTCAGGCGGTCAGCCGGTCAGGTGGGTCACCACCGAGCGCATCGCCTGGCGCAGGGCCGGGCGGACCTCCTCGGGGTCATCTATGGTCTCGAATCCGTGGTGGCCGTTCGGGACGTCGACCAGTTCCAGGTTTGCCCCGCAGGCTTCGGCCGCGGTTACGAACGCCTGCACGGTGGCAGCGATCTCGGGGGTCTCCCGTCCCGCGCGGAGGAGGACGACGGGCAGCGAGCCCGCGTGCGCGACCGCTTGGGTCGGGTGGAAGCGGTCGCCGGTCAGACCCCAGTTGGGCAGCGGCGCCAAGATCGGGTAGGAGGCGGCCAGGCAGCGCAGCCAGGTCGGGGGCTTGGTCAGCCAGTCCGCGGTGAGCAGGCCGCCGCCGGAGAAGAACCACAGGGCGATCCGGTCGGCCTCCACCCGGGGATCGGCGCGGACCTGCTCCACCGCGGCGGCGACGTCCGCTGCGGCGCGGTCATAGTCGGCAAGGTCGTGCAGGCGGTGGTCGAGGGTCACGCCGACCATGCCCTCGGCGGCCGCCAGGCGGGCGTACCCCATCAGGGTCGGCCAGTCGCGCGGGGTCGGCCGGGCTCCGGCGGGCACCGGGCCGCCGTGCACGACGACCAATGCCGGTCGGGGGCCCTCGGCGTCGGGGACGTACAGGTCGACCTGGCCGCTGCGGTCCCGGGGCAGCTCGGGCACGTCCAACGGGAAGGGGCGCAGATGGATGGGCGGTGCGCCGGCGCCGACGGGCCGCAGACGGCGCCCCTCGCCGGCCGCGGCCCGCAGCAGGACGTCGGCCAGTTCGGCGGGGCAGGACAGCATCGGCCAGTGTCCCGTGGGCAGTTCGAAGAAGGTGACCTGAGGGTCGGTCAGGGGGGCCAGGGCGGGGTCGCCGAGATCGACGAGCTGTTGCACCAGGTCGATGCCGGCGCCGTTACCGGTGCACAGCACCCCGGTGGTGGGAACCGCGGCCACCGCCCCGGTCAGCCGCAGCGGCTGGAGCAGGGTGCCCATCGGCTGCGGCGCGGCAAGGGCGGTCAGCCGGTCCAGTGCCGCGTCCGAGACGCCGGCGGTACTGCCCCAGCGCTGCCACTCCTCGCGGCCGGGTGGCGCCAACTCACCTTCTACGACACCGCGTCGGGCCAGCTCGGCGAGCTGTGCGCGCAGGGCCTGGTCCGGTACGGCGGCCAGGGCCGGGACGCCGTTCTGCGGCATCCCGCAGTCCAGGTACACGATGCGGGCGACGCGCTGTGGTCGCCGGTCGGCGGCGCCGACCACCGGATGGATGCCGTAGTCGTGACCGACGAGCACGATGTCCCGGCCGGGCACCTCGTCCACCGCGTCGATCGCCGCGGTCACGTCCGCGATGTGCGTCTCCAGATCGACGCGGTCGGAGGCGGCGGGGCGTCGCGCGTCGACTCCGGTGAGCGGGACCGCGTGCACCTGGCTGCCGGTCGCGGTCAGCCGCGCGGCCGTCTCCTGCCAGACATGGGTACCGGTGAACACGCCTGCCACCATGATGAACACGGTCATGGCACTCTCCTCGGGTCCGTCGCATGGCGTCGCGCCGGTCGCGTACGCCGTGGTCCGCGGACCGGGGGTCCTCCCGGCCCGTGCGCCGGTACCGTAGGAACTCCCCCAGAGGGAGGTTCAACTGTCCACGTCGAACGAGGTTCTCTGGAGCATCGGCGAACTCGCCGAGCGCGCGGGCGTCACCGTGAAGACCGTCCGTTTCTACTCCGACCGGGGTCTGCTGCCGGAGGCCTCCCGCAGCGGCGGCGGCCACCGCCGGTACGGCCCCGAGGCGCTGGAGCGGCTGCGGCTGATCCGCTCCCTGCGCGCCCTCGACCTGCCGCTGCCCGAGGTACGCCGGGTCCTGGAGGACGAGGGAGCGGCGGGCCGGGTCCTGGAGGACGCCGTCGCGGGCCGCCTGCGTGAACTGGGCAGCGAGCTGAGGGTGTTGCGCTGGCGGGAGGCATCGCTGCGGCTGGTGCGGGAGTGCCCGCCCGCGGAGTTGGCGGACCGGCTGCGGCTGATCGGCGCGGTGAGCGTCCCGCCGAGCACGGCACCGCTGGCCCGGTTCTGGCGTGCCTGGCTGCCGCCGCGGATGCCGGCCCGGGCGACGGCCGCGTTTTTGGAGGTGGCCGTTCCGCAGCTGCCCGACGAGCCGGCCCCGGCTCAGGTGCTTGCCTTCGCCCGGCTGCACGCGATGACGACGGCCCCCTGTCCGGGCGGCCGTCAGCCCCAGCCGGAGGTGCACCGGGTGGCCGGGGCCCACGGGGCGGGCACGCTGTACACGGGCCTCGCCGAGGCGTACGAGCTCGCCGGACGTCGGCCGCGCGGGACTCCGCACCTGGGTGAGGCGCTGGACGCCTATGTGGCGGCGTACGCGAGCGCGTACCGCAGCAGGGACACCCGGGAGTTCCGCCGCCTGCTGGCCACGCGGCTCGCGGCCGGGCCCCGTCTGGACCAGTACTGGGACCTGATGGCCGTGGTGCTCACACCGCCGGGCGCCCGACCGGAACCGACCCCGGGCTCCACGGACGCCCGGCTGCGCGCGGCCCTGGAACGGGACAACGCGGGGGCGGCGTAGACCGCAGGCAGGGGGCGGCGTAGACCGCAGGGCAGGGGGCGGCTTCACTTCCCCGGGCAGGCGGGGCACGGCGGATCGCGTGATCGGCAGCCAGCTGCGGTTCCGTCAGAGGCCAGAGGGAGGCGATAGGGAGGCGAGCCGGGACAGGTGGGGCCGTCGCCGCGGACGAACCCGGTCGTCGAGTGCGGCCCCTCGGCGACGCAGATCAGCCGGGCCTCATCCCCGGGACCGGCCCGCGCCCTGGCCTGCCGGCGGCGCCTCGAGTGCCGGTGGGCGGCGCGGCTCAGGACCGGGACGAGGAGGCGGCGGTGCCGGCGCGGGAGCGGTTGGCGCGGATCTCGTCGTGGTGGTCGGCGGCCCAGCCGATCAGCTGCATGACGATCTCGTGCAGGCCGCGACCGAGCGGGGCAAGGGCGTACTCCACCCGCGGCGGCACCTCGGCGTAGGCGGTCCGCGTGATCAGGCCGTCCTGGCGGAGCTGCCGCAGCGTGTGGGTGAGCATGCGCTGGGAGATGCCGGGGATCTGGCGCTGCAGGTCGGTGTAGCGCAGCGGGCCGTCCTGGAGGACGGCGACGATCAGCATGCTCCACTTGTCGCCGACCCGGTCCAGCACCTGCCGGATGAAAGCCATCTGGTCGGCGGGGATGCCCGCGCACGGCCCGATCGCGGCCGCCATCTCCGTGGCAGCGCTCTCCTGCATGGCGCCCACTCCTCTCCGTCGCGCACACCGGTGTGCCTTTTGTGGCGCCTTCCATACTGGCGCATCATGGCGCTACGCACAAAGCGTAGGAATTGGAGGTCAGGCCGTGAAGGTAGAGATCTGGGCCGAGGTCACCTGCCCCTGGTGCGGGCTGGGCAGCCACCGTGTGGACCGGGCCGTGGAGCGGTTCGAGCACGGTGAGCAGGTGGAGGTGGTCCACCGCTCGTTCCCCCTGGGCGGCGACTTCCCGACCGGCCGCACGATCAGCGTCCGTGAGGCCCTGCTGAGCAAGCACGGGATCAGCGGCGCCCAGGCGGAGGCGGCGACACGGCACATCGAGACGCTGGCCGCCGCCGAGGGCCTGAGCCCCTACCGGGTGCTGGACAACCAGGTCGGCAACACCGAGCCGGCGCACGAGTTCCTGGCCCACGCTTCCGCCGAGGGCAAGAACCGCGAAGCCTGGGACGCGGTCTTCCGTACCTACTTCGGTGCGGCCGAGCCCGTCTTCGCCCTGGCGGACCTGCTCAAGCTCGCCGAGGAGCTGGGGCTGGACCGCGAGCGGACCCGACAGGCGCTCACCGAACGCCGCTACCGCTCCCAGGTGCGGGACGACGCCCGCCGCGCTCAGCGCCTGGGTGCCACCGGCGCCCCGTTCATCGTCGTCGACGGCCGCTACGGCGTACCCGGCGCGCAGGACAGCGACACCCTGCTCGGTCTGCTGCGCTCCGCGTGGGACGAAACCCACCCGGTCACCCTCACCCCCGCGGGCGGCGCCCCGGCCTGCGGCCCCGACGGCTGCGCCGTCCCGGCCCGCCCCTGACCCGCGCCCGCTGGTGTCGAACGCCAGCGGCTGACCCACCGTCTCACCTCAACCACCCTCACCCCCGCATCAGTTGGAGGAGAACCATGTCCAAAGTCATCGCCGTCTTCGGGGCCGGACCCGGCCTCGGCTCCGCGGTCGCCCGACGCTTCGCCCGTGAAGGCTTCCGGGTAGCCCTGGTCGCGCGCCGCAAGGACCGCCTCGACGCCCTCGTCGAAGAGCTCACCGCCGAAGGCGTCGACGCGGCAGGCTTCACCGCCGACCTCTCCGCACCCGATGAGGTCCCCGCGGTCATCGACGCCATCCGCGGGCATTACGGCCGTATCGACGTCATCGAGTACGGGCCGGTCCCCAACGGCGGATTCACCCCCGCCGCCGAGCTGGAGCCCTCCGCCCTGGCCCAGGGCATCCCGCTGCTGGTGCTCACCCCGCTCGCCGTCGTCCAGGCCGTGCTCGCGGAGTGGAAGGAGCGCGGCGACGGCGCCTTCCTGATGACCACCGGCGCCAGCGCCGTCCACCCCATGCCCCACATGAGCGGTGTCGGCCCGCTGATGGCCGCCGCCCGCAACTGGCTGTACTCCCTCAACGGTGAACTCGCCGCATCCGGCGTCTACGCCGGCACGCTGTCGATCGCCGCCTTCATCACCGGCAGCGAAGCCGCGGAGGCGGCTGCGGCGGCAGGCGATCCCCTGGCGGCCGCGCTGCCCGTCGTCGATCCGGCCGACCTGGCGGCGCTCTACTGGGACATGTACACCAAGCGCGACCGCGTCGAGGAGGTCCACCCGGACCTCAAGACAGGGTGACGAACCACCCCACCCCGCCGTGACGGTCACCGAGGCCAGGGCTCGGGTTCCCTCTCGTGGGCGAGGGGCTGAGCGGCGTAGGTGATGCGGACGACGCCGTCCGCGTGCCGTTCCGCCGCGCCCCGTACGCCGAAGACGTCCCGGAGGATGTCGGGCGTGAGGACCTCCAGGACGGGCCCCGCCCCCACCACCGCCCCCTCGTGCAGGACGGCCAGGTGGTCGCAGAGGCGGGCCGCCAGGTCCAGGTCGTGCAGGACGGCCAGGGTGGTGATGCCGGTGCTGCGGATCAGTTCCAGGAGTTCGAAGCGGGCGCGGATGTCCAGGTGGTTGGTGAGTTCGTCGAGGACGAGGAGCTGGGGGCGCTGGGCCAGGGCACGGGCGAGGAGGACGCGTTGGCGTTCGCCGCCGGAGAGAGTGGCGTACTCGCGGTCCGCGAAGGGGACGACTCCGCAGCGAGCGACCGCCTCCGCCACGGCCTCGCGGTCCTCGGTGCCGTCCCGGCCCATCAGGCCGTGGTGCGGCGTGCGGCCGAGGGCGACGATCTCGGTGACCGTCAGGCCGGTGGTGGTACCGGCGTCCTGGAGGACGGCTGCCGTGCGGCGGGCCGCGGTGCGTGCGGACAGCTCCCACACGTCGTCGCCGCCCACCCGGACCACCCCCGCGGCCGGCCGCAGGGAGCGGTAGACCGTGCGAAGCAGGGTGGACTTCCCGCTGCCGTTGGGGCCCACGAGTCCGACGATGTCTCCCTTGGCGGCCTCCAGGGTCACCTGACGCAGGATCGGTGTGCGGTCCAGGGTGATGTGGAGCTGGTCCACGGTCAGTTTCATACGGAGTCCAAGCCCTTGTCGCGGCGCAGCAGCCACAGGAAGAAGGGAGCGCCGAGCAGCCCGGTGAGGATGCCCAGCGGCAGTTCGTTGGGGCGGATGAGAGTGCGGGAGAGCAGGTCCACGAGGACCAGGTAGACGGCGCCCAGCAGGGCGGTCAGGGGCAACAGTCGCCGGTGGTCGGCGCCTACGGTGAGGCGGACCAGGTGGGGGATCATCAGGCCGACGAAGCCCACTCCGCCCGCGACCGCGATGACGGTGCCGGTGAGGAGCGCGCTGATGACCAGCAGGCCCGCCCGGAGGCGGTTGACGTCCACGCCGAGGGCGGTGGCGGACTCGTCGCCGGCCAGCAGGGCGTTGAGGCGCCGTCCGAACAGGGTCAGCAGGACGGTGCTCGTGAGGACCACCACGGTGACGCCGGGCAGCTGGCTCCACTGGGCGCCCGCGACACTGCCGAGCATCCAGAACATGACGGTCCGCAGTTCGGTCGGCGTCGCCAGCAGCTGGACGAAATTCGTCATCGAGAGCAGGACGAAGCCGATCGCGACTCCGGCCAGCACGAGCCGGGTCGGCGCGAGTCGGCCCTGTCGTTGTCCCAAGGCGAAGACCAGCGCCCCCGCTGCCAGGGCACCGACGAACGCGGCGCCCGAGACGCCGAGTCCGCCCACACCGCCGACGGCGACGCCGCCGAGGGTGATGACCAGGACGGCGCCGAGCGAGGCGCCGTAGGAGAAGCCGAGGACGGTCGGATCGGCCAGTGGGTTGGAGACGAGGGTCTGCAGGACCGCCCCGGCCACCGCCAGGCCCGCGCCGACCACGGCGGCGAGGGCGACGCGGGGCGCCCGGAACGTCCATACGATCTGGTCCAGCGCCACATCTCCCGTGCCACCCCGGCCGGTGACATGGTGCAGGAGGATCCCCCACACCTCGCCGACCGGGACGGTGACCGCGCCGATGCTCACCGCCACCACCATGACCGCGACGAGCACGACCGTCAGGGCGGCGACGGACAGCGGGAGTCGCAGGGCGCTCAGAACGCGTCGGGGTGCAGCAGCCTGGCGATCTTCTCCACGGCCAGGTCGTTGCTCGGGCCGAGGTACATCGAGTCCGACAGCGTCACGTACGTGGTGTTCTTGGCGGCCGGCCACTGGGGGAACTCCTTGAGCAGTTTCTTGGCGTACGCCGCCGGGTTCGGGTCGTTGTAGCTGAGGACGACGAGGGCGTCGACGTCGGTGGCGGCCACCTTCTCCTTGCTCAGGTCGGCGAAAGTGGTCCCGGAGGCGCTCTCGAAGGCGTTGGAGCCACCGGCCTTGGCGAGGATGTCGTTGACGATGCCCTTGCTGAAGACCGAGCTGAAGTCGTTTCCGCCCATGGACATGTTGGAGAAGAGCACCATGACCTTCGGCCTCTTCTTCCCCCGGACCTTCTCGGAGACCGCCGCGATCTTCTTCTCGGAGGCGGCGATCAGCTTCTCGGCCCGGTCACCCACGTTGAAGATCTTTCCCATGTCGCGCAGCAGCTGGTAGCTGTCGGCGACGGTCATCCGGGAGGGGTCGTCGGCACAGCCCTGCGGGGAGACATAGCTGTTGGCTCCTACCTGCTCCAGCTGCTCGCGGGTGGCGAAGCCGTTCTTCTCCTCGAAGCCGTACGTGGTGACGGACAGGACGAGGTCGGGGCGCAGTCCGAGCATGGCCTCGCGCGGGATGTCGTAGGCCTCGTTGAGTTTGATGCCGCCGGTGGGCAGGGCCTTGATGGCCCGGGCCCGGCCGGCGACCTCGGACATGCCGTAGCTCTGCTGGTTGGCGACGATCTTGTCCTGGAGGCCGAGGGCGAGGAGGGTGGAGACCTCGGCGACCGAGGCACCGTTCATGACGACGACCCGGCTGGGGACCTTCTCGAAGGTCTCGCTCCGGCCGCAGTTGTCGAGGGTCACCGGGTAGCCGGACGTCGAATCCGCGGTCGTGTTCGTGCTCGTCCTCGTGCTCGTCCCGTTGTCGTCGGCGGAACCGCCGCATGCCGCTGTGAGCAGGCAGAGGGCTGCGGCCAGAGCAGTGGTGACCGGCCGGTTCATCGGCGTCGGGGCTTCCTGCGTGCGAAAGGAATTCATCGGGCTGCGTGTTGTCCTCTCAGGTGGTCAGGAGTTTCGCCAGACGACGCCACGCTGCTCGTATTCCATGATCGACTCGACGCCGAGGGCGACGGATGCTCCGCATTCGCGGGTGACCATCCACAGGGCCAGATCGATTCCGCTGGTGACACCGCCCGCGGTCACCAGGTTCCCGTCGTCGACGACTCGTGCGTCGATCAACTCACCTCCCTGGGCGGCCAGATCGGGCTTCGCGAGGTGGTGCGTCGTGCACGGGCGGCCTTTGGTCAGGCCCGCCGCGGACAGCACCATGACTCCTGTGCAGACGCCCGCTACGACGACCCCCGCGTCCTGTGCCCGTACGAGGTTCCGTAGGACATCCGGGTCATGGATCAGCTGATCGCCGCCACCCGGCACGATGAGGAGGTCGGTGTCGGTGGGCTCCCACGCGGCCGGCACCACGACCCTGGTGCCGAAGAAACAGGTCACCTCGCCCGGAGCCGACGGCCGCACCAGTGTCGTCTCCACCTGACCGCCCGCCTGCACAGCGTGCCCGAAAACGTCACGCGGCCCGATGGCGTCCTGCTCCTCCACCCCGTCGTACATGAGGATCTGCACACGTAGCGGCATCGGCTGTGTCTCCTTGGCTGGTGCGGCGTCCACGGACGCCGCGGTGGTCCCGGCCCGAACGAGCCCGGCAGTGACCTATGAGTCGGCCGCACCGGCCGCAAAGTTCCCGGCCGGCGAATCCGGGGGGCGCCGGAACCAGCGGGGGGTGCCGGTGAACACCGGCACCCCCTGGCTCATGTACTCATGGGCTGACGGCCCATGTCCTCATCTGCTCATGTGCTCATGCGGCGACGCCAGTTGGGCAGCTCTCGAGTTCCTCGGCCTCGTCAAGGAGCGCGATCAGTGCGGCCCGGGCCCGGGCCACCCGGGAGCGGATCGTGCCCACCGGGCAGCCGCCGGCCTCGGCGGCTGCCTCGTAGGACAGCCCGGCCAGCTGGGTGAGGACGAAGGCTTCACGGCGCTCGGCGGGCAGTGCGTCGAGCAGGTCGAGCAGCGCCACACCGTCGTCGAACCCGGGCAGACCGATCGGCTGGGCCCGCTCGGCCCAGACCGTCCAGTCGTCCACGTCGGCCGACCGCGGCCGGGATGCGGCGTACCGCAGGCTGTCGACGACCGTGCGGCGCGCGATGGACAGCAGCCAGGTACGCGCCGACGAACGCCCCTCGAACCGGTGCAGACTGCCGAGCGCCCGCAGGAACGTGTCCTGCGCGAGGTCGTCGGCGAGTTGCCGATCGGCGGAGAGGTGCCTGACGTACCGGACGACGTCCGCATGCAGGGCCCGTACGAAGTGGTCGACGGCGTCCGGATCGCCGGTCCGGGCGGCCAACGCCCAGGTGGTGGCTGGGTCTTGGGGCTCCGCCGTCATGGCGGGCTGATCGGCCCCGGCGGGTGCCGCCGCACGTTTTTGGCGCGACGCGGGCAGGACAGGAGTGATCACCTGAGGTCCTTCTCGGGTGGCCGGGACCGATCCGGCAACGCGGCGCACGCGCCCGGACATGCCGGACGCGAGGTGTGCCGGTACAAAGGTCCCGGGACGGGAGTGGGGAAGAGCCGTACGACGTGCACGACCCGTGCCCGAGGCGTCGGCGCCCGCAGTCGCGGCGCCCTTGGGACGGCCTCGGGAAACCAGCTGTCTCAGACGACAGCGGTCCCGGCCGGAGGCCCCCGAGAGATGATCGTGTGCGCGAGCGCCAGCCACGGCACACGCTCCGCACGCTCACGCGTCGGCCGCAGACTGGGCCGGCGTGGTGGGACGAAGAGGGCGGTGAGGGGCAGCCGCAGCGGAGCGGCGAGCCACCCGGCGACGGCTCGCAGGATGCGGAACGCGGCGCGCTCCCCGTACGCCAGCCACAGACCGGTGAGCACGGCGGCCAGCGAGTGGGCCGCAAGCATGCCGAACGACGACATGCCGCCGGTGCCGTGGGTCATGTGGCCGAGATCCTCGGTGTGCGCCGCGTGGCCCATGTGCATGATCCCCATGGCGCCCACGCCCATGGAACGCATGGAACCCATACCCATGGAACCCATGTCCATCTCGTCCATGGACGTCGAGCCCATAGGCATGGAGCCCATAGACGTGGGGCCCGACCCCGACACGGCCGACTGGCCCCAGGAGAAGGCAGAGTGAAGTGCCCCTTGCGCGACGACAACGGCGCCGACCACCAGCGGCAGCCCGCGCTCCCGGCCCGCCAGGCACCAGCCGACACCGCTCGTGGCGACGAATCCGGCGGCCATCGTCCACCACGGCACGGTGGAGGCCGACATCAGCGCGTGCCCAAGAGCGGCGAGCAGCACACAGATTGCCGCGAACACCCCGGCCCGTATCGTGCGCGCACGCCACCCAGCAGTCATGACGGCCTCATCCTCGCATCCGAGCACCGCTCGTCAAGGGTGAGGTACGCACAGGAACCCGGTCTGCCACTCATCCCGAAGAGAGTGAGACAGACCACAGCACCTCGGCGGAACTCGACGGGCCGTCCGCCCGACTCCTACGGATGAGGCGTCAGTGAGATGACAGTCAGTGAGATGACGAGGCCGGGCCGCGAAGCCAGGGCTCACTGCATGATCACGGCAGATCGCCTTCACCAGGGGATGACGCCGTCATCCTCGAAGAACGCACCATGCGGACCGCCGTCGGGCAGTGTGGCGAGCCGGATCGCCGTGGCCGCGCCCTGCTCAGGAGTACGGGGTCCGTAAAAGCCGTTGAAGTCGGTCGCGACCAGGCCCGGGCAGACGGCGTTGATCAGGATGTTCGTCCCAGCGAACTGCCGGGCGTACTGCACCGTGACGGCGTTGAGGAACGACTTCGACGGGGCGTAGGCCGCCATGACGGGGCCGATCTCGATGTCCGGGTCCGCCTGCCGGGTCAGGGAGCCCACGGAACTGGAGACGTTCACGATGCGCGGCGAGGTCGAGCGCCGCAGCAGCGGCAGCATCGCGTTGGTCACCCGGATGACACCGAGGACGTTGGTCTCCACGACCGTGCGCACCACGTCGAGGTCGAGCGTGGTCGGGTCCTGAACCCACCCCGGCCCCGTCTCTCCTGAGATTCCGGCGTTGTTGACCAGGACGTCCAGGCGCCCGGCCCGCCGTTCGATCAGTTCCGCGGCGTCGGTGACGCTCCGGTCGCCGGTCACGTCCAGCGGCACCCCGAACGCATCCACCCCGGCGGCGCACAGTTTCTCGACGGTGGTCTCGCGCCGGGCCTCGTCGCGGGCCCCCACGCCCACGCGGTATCCGAGGGCGCCCAGCCCGTTCGCGATCTCGTACCCGATCCCCTTGTTCGCGCCGGTCACCAGCGCGATCTTCGTTTCGCTCATGCCGCTGATGTTCGCCCGCGGACGAGCGGCGCATCCAACACCGATACGGTGCCCTGTCATACCCGGCAGGTATCACCGACGTACGCTGTGGCGATGGACACCTTGGAGACCCGCGAGCTGAGGTACTTCATGGCGGTCGCGGAGGAACTGCACTTCGGTCGCGCCGCCGAGCGCCTCGGCATGGCCCAGCCACCGCTGTCCCGGGCGATCCAGCAGCTCGAACGGCGCCTCGGTGTCTCGTTGCTGACACGTAACCGCCGCGGCGTCCTGCTGACCGGCGCCGGAGAGGTACTGCTGCACGAGGGGCGCGCCGCCCTCGATGCGACCACCGCCGCCGCCCGCCGCACCCGTCGCGCCGGCGGCGCCGACACCCCGGGCAGCCCCCGCAACCGCCTGGTGCTGGCGGTGAAGGCCGCAGCGTCCCACGAGCTGCTGCACAAGCTCCTCGACGCCTACGCGGCCGAGCCCGACGCCGCCGAGCTCGAGGTGCTGCCGAGCGGCATGTGCGAGCAGGAAGAGATGCTGCGCGACGGCCGCGCCGACGCGGCGCTCATGCACGCGCCGTTCAACTCCCTCGCCGGGTTCGACAGCGAGGAACTGATGACCGAGGGTCAGATCGCCGTCCTGCCCGCCGGGCACCCCCTCGCCGCGCGCCGGACCCTGTCCGTGGCCGACATCAGCGGCATCCCCGATCTTCCGCCCGCCCGCTGGCCCAACAGCAACGGCACGTACCCACCCGGCCCGGGCCCCGAGATTCACGACCAGACGCAGCTGGCTCAACTGATCGCCCTCGGACGCACCATGGCCGTCTTCCCCGACTCCGCCCGTGCCTGGCTGTGGGCCGAGCACGCCGCCGTCCCTGTGACCGACGCACCCCCCGTCGTCACCCACATCGCCTGGCCCGCGCACAGCCGCTCCCGCGCGCTCGCCGGGCTGATCCGCACGGCCACTGAGCTGTGAACCTCTCTCTCCCTACGAAGCTCCCCGGTCGAGCGCCGGCCGGTAAAGCTCTCGGCAGGTCCTTCCGTCCGCGCCCAGGCTGCCGACCCGCAGCCCCCGCGTCCCGCTCGTCGTTCTCGCGGAGGCCCCGGGCGGCGGTGTCGGGCTACTCGAACTCCACGACGGCTCGGTAACGGACGCCGCCCTTGCGGACCCGGTCCAGTGCCTCCTCGAAGTCCGCGGCCGGGAACGTCTGCACCTGCGGGCGGATGTCGTGGCGGGCGGCGAAGTCGATCATCTGTCGGGTCTGTGCCGCTGAACCCACGATGCCGCCGACGAGCATCTTCGCGGCCGGCAGCAGACTCATCGGCGAGACGGTGACGGGGCGTTCCGGGAGGCCGACGACACACAGCCGGCCCTGCGGCCGCAGCGGGCCCAGGTAGTCGTCCCAGGGCAGGTCGGCAGAGGGTGGACATGACGAAGTCGAAGGAACCGGCGGCCTTCCGCAGGGCGCCCGCCTCGCCGGAGGCGATGAAATCAGTGGCGCCGAAGCGTTCGGCGTCGGCCCGCTTGTCGGGTGTCGGGCCAGGGGTTGTGCAAAACGTTTTGGATCCTTAGCGTCCGGTTCGGACGGAAGGATCCACATGACGCGCCGACTGATCGTTACGTCCTGCTCGGTGCTGGTGATGCCCGAGCAGGGCCCCTGCCGAGTGGAGACCGACCAGGACATCCTGGTCGAGGACGGAGTGATCGTTTGGCTGGGCCCGGCGGGTTCCGGGCCGGAGGCAGCCGGGGCCGAGACCGTGGACGGTACCGGATTGGTCGCCGTACCCGGGCTGGTGAACGCCCACACGCACGGCCCGATGACACTGATGCGTGGCGCCGCCGAGGACGTGAGTGTGGAGGCCTGGTTCAACGAGCGGGTGTGGCCCATGGAGGTCAACCTCACCCCCGCCGACATCGGCCTCGGCGCGGAGCTGGCCTGTGCGGAGATGCTGCTCAGCGGGGTGACCACGTTCGCCGACCACTACTTCCACGCCGAGCGGATCGCCGACGCCGTCGTGCGTACGGGTATCCGGGCCGACATCGCGCCGACCTACTTCAGCAGCCGGGGCCGCGCTGCCCTGGAGGAGAGCGCCGAGACCGCCACCGCCCTGCATGGCACCGGCGACGGACGGGTCACGGCGTCGCTGGGCCCGCACGCGCCGTACACCGTCGAGGACGCGGACCTGGTCCGGCTCGCGGAGCTGGCCCGGGAGGCGGGGCTGCGCATCCACATCCACGCCGCCGAGCATCTGGAGCAGACCGAGTCGAGTCTGGCGCGGCGTGGCATCACCCCCATCGCGGTGCTGGAGCGGACCGGGGTGCTGGACGCGGGCGCGCTGATCGCGCACGGCTGCGGCATCGTCCCGGACGATCTCCCGACGCTGGCGGCGCACCGGGACCACACGGGCGTGGCCTGCTGCCCGAAGGTGTATCTGAAGCACGCCCTGCATCCGCTCACTCCGGTACGGAGCCTGTTGGACGCCGGTGTCGCCGTCGGGGCCGGGACGGACGGGGCCGCCGGGCACAACACGCTGGACGTGTGGGAGGCGATGCGGCTGGTCGCGCTGACCCAGAAGCAGTCGGAGCGGGACGCCACCTGGATGACGGTCTCCGACACGATCCGGCTGGCCACCCGCGGCGGGGCCCGGGCACTCGGCCTCGGGGACCGGATCGGCGCGCTGGAGCCGGGCCGGGCCGCTGACATCGTGCTGGTCGACCTGGGCGGAGCGCACTGCCGGCCGGTGCACGACCCGGTGGCGGCCCTGGTCTACAGCGCGCGGGCCGGCGATGTGCGCACGGTCGTCGTGGACGGGCGGGTCGTGGTGCGCGGCGGCCGACTGCTGACGGTGGACCTGCCGGGACTGCTCGCCGAGATCGAGGCGCGCGTGCCCGCGCTGCTCGACACCTCGCACGGCAGGGCGGTGCAGCACTATGACCCGTGAGCAGGACGAGGAATCGGGGCGGCGCCAGGCACGGCGGCCCGCGTCGATCAAGGACGTGGCGGCCGCCGCCAGGGTGAGCCCGACCACGGTGTCGCACGTGCTGAGCGGCAACCGGCCGGTCGCGGAGGAGACGGCCGAGCGGGTTCGCTCGGTCGTCAGTCGGCTGGGCTACGTACCGGCGTCCACGGCCCGCAATCTCCAGGCCGGTTCGACCAACGTCATAGGGCTGCTGGTGCCCGACATCACCAACCAGTTCTTCGCCGAGCTCGCCAAGGGCGTCGAGGACGCCGCCCACGACATGGGCTACGGGGTCATCCTGTGCAACACCGAGTTCGACCCCGACCGTGAGGACCGCTATCTGGAACTGCTGCGGGGCCGGTTCATCGACGGCATGGTGTACGCGTCGGGCTCGCCGCCCTCCCATGGCCGGCTGGCGTCGCTGCTGGGGCGGTTCCCCATCGCCCTGGCCGACGAGGTCGTTCCCGGTCTGCTGGAGCAGACCATCCTGGTCACCGCCGACCACCGCGCGGGAGGCCGGCTGATCGGGCAGCATCTGCGGGAGCTGGGCCACCGGCGGGTGCTGGCGATCAGTGGCCCGGTCGACCTGGTCAGCAGCCTGGAGCGGATCTCCGGTTTCCGGGAGGCGTTCGGCGACGCGGGCGTCACCGAGGTCGAGGGCGCGTTCGTCGAACGGTCCGGCTACGACCTGGTCGCCGCGGCCCTGGACGGCGGCGGCCCACGTCACTTCACCGCGGTGTTCGCCGCCAACGACCTGATGGCGCTCGGCGCGGTCGCCGCCCTGGAGGACGCGGGCCTGCGCGTCCCCGACGACGTCTCGGTGGCGGGCTTCGACGACATCATGCTCGCCTCCCGAGTCCACCCCCGCCTCACCACCGTCCACCAGCCCGCCTACGACGTCGGCCGCACGGCAGGCGCCCAGCTGCTGAGCTACGTCCACCGGGACGAGGTGCCCCCCGCGTCCCGGCACATTCTGCCGGTCCGGCTCAAGGTCCGCGCCAGTACGGCGCCCGTGCGCCCGGCCCGCTGACGGGGCACCGCCGCCCCACCACCTCAACCCCACACTCACACCCCACACCTCACACCTCATATGAAGGGTCGTGCAGCGATGCCCCATGTCCTCGTCGTGGGTGAGTCCTGGTTCACCCACTCCGTCCATCAGAAGGGGTTCGACTCCTTCTGCACCCCGAGTACGTCGAAGGCGCCCAGGTCTTCCTCGACGCGCTGCGCGACCGCGGTCACACGGTGACATACGTCCCGGCGCACGAGATAGCGAGCAGAGTGCCCGCCACCGCCGAGGGCTTGGAGCCGTACGACGTCGTCGTGATCAGCGACGTCGGCGCCAACAGTTTCCAGCTCACCCCGCCGACCTTCGCCCACTCGGTCCCCACGCCGGACCGCACGGAACTGCTTCGGGGCTACGTCGAGCGCGGCGGCGGGCTGCTGATGGTGGGCGGCTACCTCACCTTCACCGGCATCGACGCCAAGGCCCGATGGGGCCGCACTCCGCTGGCCGCCGCGCTGCCGGTCGCTCTGCACGACCGGGACGACCGGGTGGAGCTGCCCGCCGGGGAGGCACCACGGGTCCTCGCCCGGCACCCGGTGGTCGACGGGCTGGACGCGACCTGGCCGGATCTGCTCGGCCTCAACGAGGTGGCGGTACGGGACGGCGCGGACCTGCTCGTCGAGTGCGCGGGCCACCCGCTGCTGGCGGTGGGCGGCTACGGCGCTGGAAGGTCGGCGGCCTTCACGTCGGACCTCGCGCCGCACTGGGCCCCGCCCGCCTTTCTGGGCTGGGAGGGCTATCCCGAACTGTGGGACCGCCTGGTCCGCTGGCTGGCCGGCACCCCGGCAGCGGAGGAGGCCTGATGGTCACCGCCCACATCTCGGCCGCCCCCGGCGACTTCGCGCCGGACGTGCTGATGCCCGGCGACCCGCGCCGGGCCCGCCGTATCGCGGACACGATCCTTCAGGACGCCCGGCTGGTCACCGACGTGCGCGGCGTCGAGGGATACACCGGGACGTACCGAGGGGTGCCCCTGTCCGTGCTGGCCTCCGGTATGGGAATGCCGTCAGTCACGATCTACGCGACCGAGCTCTTCCGCTTCTACGGCGTGCGCCGCATCGTGCGGGTGGGCACCGCGGGCGGCATCCCCGCCTCGGTGGGGCTGCGGGACGTCGTCGTGGCCACCGCGGCCCACACCGACTCGGCGATGGGCAGCCGACGTATCGACGGAGTGCACCTCAGTCACGCCGCTTCCTTCGACCTGGCCGCGGCAGCCGCACGGGCCGCCGAAGCCGGGGCCGGTGGCGGAGCCGGACCGCGCACGCACATCGGGCCGGTGTTCACCACCGACCACTTCTATCTGGAGCGTCCGGCGCTGTTCGAGCGGCTGGAAGCGCACGGGACCCTGGCCGTCGAGATGGAGGCCGCGGGCCTGTACGCGACCGCCGCCGCAGAGGGCGGCCGCGCGCTCGCCGTGCTGACGGTCAGCGACCACGTGCGCCACGCGGAGGCGCTCACCCCGGCCGAGCGGGAGACCGACTTCGACAGGGCCGTCACCCTCGCGGCCACCGCACTGTTCCCGGAAACAATTTCCTGACTCGAGAGAACACAAAGACCCGTAGCCAAAACGTTTTGCATTGCATAGCTTTCGGCCAGTGACTGAGAACGACCCCTGCAGACAACTCCGCTCAACCCCGCAGAGAAAGAGAATCCAGGCGATGAACAAGATCAGAATTCTTGGGGGCGTCGCGGCGATCTCCCTCACCCTCGCCGCATGCGGTGCCTCGACAGACTCCGGCTCTGCCCAGTCCGGGAAGTCCGGAAAGCTGAGAATCAAGTTCGTCATCAACGGAAACCTCGGCGACCGTTCCTTCTTCGACTCGGCGTACGCGGGCCTGAAGAAGACGGAGCAGGACCTCGGCTACAGCCTGAAGGTCGTCGAGCTGGGCAGCGACCGCACCAAGTGGTCCTCCGGATTCGAGGACGCCGCCGCCGGCGACGACTACGACGTCCTCGCCGCGGGCACCGTCGACACCGTCGGCTTCATCTCCGAACTGGCCCCGGAATACCCGGACAAGAAGTTCTGGATCTTCGACGGGTCCGTCGACTACACGGGCAAGAGCGGCTGCTCCAACAAGTGCGCGAACGTCTACTCGGTCACGTTCAAGCAGAACGAAGCCGCTTATCTCGCCGGATTCCTCGCCGATAAACTCGTCGCCGCCAAGTCCCTTCCCGGCAGCACCGGAAACGGGAAGGTGGGCGTGATCGGCGGAGTGAAAATACCGGTCATCGAGGACTTCGTCGTCGGCTTCAAGGCAGGTTTCAAGGCGGCGGGCGGAAATCCGTCCTCCGGTGTTCTCGTGCAGTACGTCGGCGGCGACAACCCGTTCGGCGACCCGGCCAAGGGCAAGCAGATCGCCTCGGCGATGTACGGGCAGGGAGCCGAACTGGTGTGGCCCGTCGCCGGATCGTCCGGGCTCGGGGTGTTCGAGTCGGCCGTCGCCGCCAAGCGGTACGCCTTCGGCGTCGACTCCGACCAGTACAAGACGCTCACCGACCCCGCTCAGCGGGAGACCGTCGTCACCTCCGTCCTCAAGAACGCCGGCAACGCCCTGTACCTGGCGGCCAAGGCGAACAAGGCCGGCACGCTCGCCTACGGGAAGCCCGCCGCCGTGGGCCTGGCCGAGGACGGCGTGGGCTACGTGGACAACGCCAACTTCGACAAGCTCGTCCCCGCCGCCGTCCGCGCCGAACTCAAGGCGCAGGCCGCGAAGGTCAAGTCCGGTGCTGTCAAGGTCCCTTCGGCCTTCTGACCTCCGAGGAACACTGGTGGAACCCATCGAGGAATCCGACGCGACCGTGCACGGGGCCGCGGAACAGGCCACGCCCGCCCTCGCGGCCACCGGGCTGGGCAAGACCTACCCCAACGGCACCCGCGCGGTGAGCGACGTCGACCTGTCGGTGCCCGTCGGCGAGATCAGGGCGATCGTCGGGCAGAACGGCGCCGGCAAGTCCACCCTGATGAAGCTGCTGTACGGACTCGAACAGCCGTCGGCCGGGCATCTCAGCGTCCATGGCAGGCGGGTCAGGTTCTCCAGCCCGCAGGACGCCATCGCGCTCGGGGTGGGCATGGTCCACCAGAACCTCATGCTGGTGCCGTCGTTCACCATCGCCGAGAACGTCGTCCTCGGCGTCGAGCCGGGCCGGCCGGGCCGCGTCGACCGCGCGGCCGCCGCCGAACGCACCGCCGCGCTGGCCGAGGAGGCGGGGCTCGCCGTCGACCCGGAGGCCAGGGTCGACTCGGTGTCCGTGGGGATGCGCCAGCGCGCCGAGATCCTCAAGGCGCTGCACCGCGGCGCCCGCATCCTGATCCTCGACGAGCCCACCGCCGTACTCACCCCCCAGGAGACCACCGACCTGTTCAGCGCGGTCCGCAGGCTGCGCGACTCGGGCATGACCGTGCTGTTCATCTCGCACAAGCTCAAGGAGGTGCGGGAGATCAGCGACCGGGTCACCGTCATGCGCGCCGGGTCGATGATCGCGACCGTACGCACCGAGGAGGCGACGCCCGCGCGGCTCGCGTCCATGATGGTCGGCCGGGACATGTCCCTGGACGTGAGCAGGCTCCCGGCGCGGCCCGGAGCGGGAGTGCTGCGGGTGCGGGGGCTCTTCGGCCCGTCGGTGCACGACGTGTCCTTCGACATCGCGGCCGGTGAGATCGTCGGCCTCGCGGGCGTCGAGGGCAACGGCCAGACCGAACTCGTCGAACTGCTCGCCGGACTGCGCCGCCCCACCGCCGGATCCGTCACCGTCGACGACACCGACGTCACCCACCTCGACGCGGCCGGTCACCGCCGGGCCGGCGTCGCCCACGTACCCGAGGACCGGCTGTCCAACGGGGCGGCCCTGGACCGCTCCATCGCCGACAACCTGATCGTCGACCGCCACGACCGGCCCCCCGTCGCCCGCCGAGGCATCCTGCGCACCCACCGCGTACGCGAGCTCGCCGAGGACCTGATCGGCCGTTACGCGATCCGCGCCCCGCATCCCGACACACCTGCCGGGGCACTGTCCGGCGGCAACCTGCAGAAGGTCGTCGTCGCCCGCGAGCTGTCCGCCCGGCCCCGTCTCCTGCTCGCCGCCCAGCTGACCCGGGGCGTCGACATCGGCGCCATGCACTTCATGTACGAGCGGCTCGTCGAGGCCCGTGACGCGGGCGCGGCGGTGCTGCTGGTCTCCGCCGACCTCGGTGAACTGCTCGCGCTCTCCGACCGGTTGCTGGTGATCAAGGACGGTCGTCTGGTCGCCCGGTTCGACGACCCGGCCGGGCTCACCGAGGAGGCCACCGGCCTGTACATGCTCGGTGTGGAGCGGCATCCGGACGAGCGGATCACGGCAGGTGTCCGATGACCTCGACCCTGAAACCGGAAGCGGACCAGCAGGGGCTGCCCGAAACACGGGGACGCCGGGAGTTCCTGGCCACCCGGCGGCGTACGGCGGTCGTCGAGCTGACGATGACGGTGCTGACCGTCGCCGTCGCCGTGCTCATCGCCTTCCTGGTGGTCCTGGCCACCGGCAAGGACGCCACGGGCGCGCTGAACGCCCTGCTCACCGGCCCGCTGGAGCGCACCCCCCGGATCGGCCGCTGGCTCGCCGACGCCACCACCCTGGCGCTGCTCGGCCTGTCCGTCTCGATCCCCTTCCGGGCCCGGCAGATCAGCCTCGGCGCGGAGGGCCAGGTGTACGCCGGCGCCCTGGCGAGCGCCCTGGTGGCGATCAACCTCCACCTGCCGCCGGTCGCCGCCGTCCTGGTGCCGCTCGGCGCCGCCGCCCTCGCCGGGGGCGCGCTGGGCGCGGTCCCGGGGGTGATGAAGGCCCGCCTCGGAGCCAACGAGATCGTGGCCACCCTGATGGTGAACGCCGTCGTCGTAAGGGCCTTCGACTATCTCCTCACCGACCACCTCAAGACGCCCGGCAGCAGCGCCGTGCAGTCCGCCCCGGTGCGGCCCGACTCGGCGCTGCCGCTGCTCTCGGACTTCTTCGGCGTCCCCCTGGACCGGGCGAACATCGGTCTCTTCGGCATGCTCGCGGTGGCCGCGGCCGTCTGGTTCCTGCTCGCCAGGACACCGCTCGGCTACCGCGTCCGGATCACCGGCTCCAACCCGGACTTCGCCCGCTACGGCGGCATCGACGTACCGCGCACCATCGAGTGGAGCTTCGTCATCGGCGGCGCGCTGGCCGGCCTCGCCGGGGCGCACCTCGCCCTCGGAATCTACGGCGGGCTCCAGCCCGACATGGCCGGCGGCCTGGCCTTCGAGGGCATCGTCGTCGCCCTGCTGGGCCGCAACAACCCCCTCGGCGTGGTCGCCGCCGCGCTCCTCTACTCGTATCTGCGGGTCGGCGGCGACGTGATGGAGCAGCAGACCGATGTCGGCGCCGAGGCCGTGACCATCATCCAGGCGGTCATCGTGCTGCTCGTGACCGCCCGGGCGCTGCCCGACCTCGTCAAGCGGTACGTCGCCCGAAGGGAGGCCCGCTGATGGGTCCCGTCATCGACGTCGTGCTCAGCACCGGATTCTTCGCGGCGATCCTCGGGGTGTCCACGCCGTACGTCCTCGCCGCCCTCGGCGGTCTGCTGGCCGAGCGGGCCGGCGTGCCCAACATCGCCCTGGAGGGCTCGATGCTGGCCGCCGCCTGCACGGGTGCGCTGGTCGCCGGGTACAGCGGCTCGGTGTGGGCCGGGGCCGCCTGCGGGATCGCCGGGGGCGCGCTCCTGGCCCTGCTGCTCGGCGTACTGCACCTGTACCTCGGCGCGGACGCCATCATCGCGGGCATCGGCCTCAACCTGCTCGCTGCGGGCGCGACCGCGTACACCGTGTACGCGCTCCTCGGCGACAAGGGCGGGACCAGTCGGCTGCACAGCGGGGCGCTGCCGTCGGTCCGGCTGCCCCTGATCGAGGACGTTCCCGGTCTCGGCGCGGTGCTCAGCGGACAGAACGTGCTGACGTGGGCCGCCCTCGCCGCCGCTCCCCTGGTGGCCTGGCTGCTCTACCGGGCCCGGTTCGGGTTCCATCTGCGCGCCGTCGGCGAGCACCCCGAGGCGGCCCGCTCGGTCGGCATCCACGTGCACCGGGTCCAGTTCCGCGCACTCGCGCTCAGCGGCGCGCTGGCCGGAGCGGCCGGGGTGTTCCTGAGCATGGGCGCCGTGTCCTTCTTCGTCACCGGCATGACCGCCGGGCGCGGCTATATCGCGCTGGCCGCCGTCTTCCTCGGCGCCCTGCGCCCCTGGGGCGTCTTCCTCGCCGCCCTCGGCTTCGGCACCGCCGAGGCCCTCGCCGTCCAGCTCGGCAACCTGGCCATCCCGTCGCAGCTGGTCTCGGCGATCCCGTACGGCTTCACCCTCCTCGCACTCGCGTACTTCGCCTGGCGCCGCCGCCGCGCCTCCCGTACCGCTCCCGCCTCCCCGCCCGGCCTGCCCACCTTGGAGACCCCATGAGCATCCGCGCCGCCCGCGCCCGGATCATCGCCACCGCCGTCGTCCTCGCCGCGCTCCCCACCCTCGCCGGCACCCCGGCCGCCGCCCAGGACGACGGCATACGGCTGGACTTCCTCGGCGAGCGGGAGCTGCCCAACGCGATGCCCTTCCAGGGCACCACCGTCGGTGGGCTGTCCGCCCTCAGCTACGACGCGAGGACCGGCGCGTACTACGTGATCAGCGACGACCGCTCACAGACCGGCCCCGCCCGCTTCTACACCGCTCACGTCGACTTCGCCGACGGCGCCCTCAAGGGCGTCGAGCTCACCGGCACCCACCCCTGGCTCCGCCCGGACGGCACCGTCTTCCCGCCCACCTCGACCGCCGGCTCCACCGTCGCACCCGACCCGGAGGGCATCGCCGTCGACCCGCGCGACGGCAGCCTGGCCTGGACGAGCGAGGGCGAACGCATCGTCCCCGTCGACGGCCCGGCCCTCCTCGGCGATCCCTGGATCCGCCGCGCCACCACGACCGGCGCCTCCACCGGACAGCTCCCACTGCCGCCTCAACTGCACATGGACTCCCAGGAGTTCGGGCCCCGCAAGAACAAGACCCTCGAAGGAGTCACCTTCACCCCGGACGGACGGCGGATCGTCACCGCCATGGAGGACCCCCTCTACCAGGACGGCGCCGACCCCACCCCCGAGCACGGCGCGCTGACCCGCCTCACCGTCCACGACGCCCGCACCGGACAGCCCCTGGCCCAGTACGCCTACCCCCTGGAGCCACTGTTCGCCGCGACCTCGGCGGGCAGCACCGACACCAACGGCGTCAGCGACCTCGTGGCCCTCGGCCACGACCGCTTCCTGGTCCTGGAGCGCGCCTCGATCTACACCGACAACAACTGGAAGGCCCGGATCTACCTGGTCGACCTCCACGGCGCCACCGATGTCCTCGGCCGCGACTCCCTCACCGACCCGTCCGCCCCGCCCGTACGGCCGGTCCGCAAGACGCTCGTGACCGACCTGTCCGACGTACCCGGGCTGCCCCGCGTCGACAACGTCGAGGGCATCACCCTCGGCCCCCGCCTCCCCGACGGCCGCCGCACCGTCGTCCTGGTCTCCGACGACAACTTCGCCGCACGCCAGGTGACCCAGTTCATCGCCTTCGCGACGCGCGGGATCCAGGGCGGAGACTGCCCACGAGAATGTGGATGCTGAGGACAAGAGCCCACACGGGGAAGACCAGCTCGGACCAGGCGATGCTGCCCGTCACGAAGAGCAGCGTCAGAGCGACGAGATAGCCCAGGAGGGAAAGCCAGCGCGGGAGGACCCCCAACCGATGGCCGATGTTGGAGGCCGACAACGTGAAGACGGCGGCCATCCGCATCGCGTAGGTCGTCAGCAGGCTGAAGGTGACGTGACGGCCGAAGGACCACAAGTGCAGCTGGGAGTCGGCTCCGGACGCACCGGCCATGACCAGAAGGCCCCCGGCCGCCGCCGCGGCGCCGAAAAGGGTCGCCACGAACAGCAGACCACTGCCCAGGAAGACCGTGGCGAAGAACTGGTCCTCCGCCGCTCCGATACGTGCGCGCACGGCGCCCATGAACCACAGGAAGAAGATGCCCGCGAAGGGAATGAGGTTCAGCGCCGTCTGTACCGTATGTCGACGCGAGGGGTCAGCGACCCAGCTGTTGCTCAGGTCGCTCGACTCGTCCGGTATCGCTACGCGGACCAGGATGATGGCCGCGGCGAGCAGCAGGGCGAAGATGATCCCCACCAGTCCCGCGGCTCGTGGGGTGCGCAGCGCCTGAAGCTGCCTCTCCATGGGCGGTCTCTCGCCTCCTCTCCCTGCGGTGTGCCGCCCCCGGTCCGGTGACGGTCTGTTCCCCCCCCCCCGGTGGCAGTGGGCAGGCGTCGGAGGGCGCCGGTCCCGCCCCGCGTCACGGTCGCGCGAGCCCCCGTGACGTCGCGCGTACGCCGGAAAAGGTGACTAGGACCAGCAAGCACCGCTCTACATCGACGCGCCACTGGAACTGTCCGTGCGGGTGACAGCACGTCGATGCCCCCTTCTGTGGTGTCGGCGGTCATGTGGCCCGGAAGTCGTCCACCCGCTCGCCCTCCGCCTGGGACGGCTCGGTCCTGGGGACGTCCGGGTGCTGCTCCACTGCCGCACGCTCGGTCGGTTCATCGCGCTCGCCCTCGGCCTGGGAGGGCGTGTGCGAGTACAGCCAGCGGTCGTAATCCGAGGCTCCGGTCTTCATGGCGGGCCTCCCTGGGTCGCTCATCTCCCATGCTCCTCCCGGGTCCGCCGCAGGGCCACAGCGACCGGCGCCGCGGTTCTCGCCCGGGATGCGTGAATGGACGGTTCCGGATGATCCTGGGGAAGTCCAAGACACCGCCGAAAGGGACGCCCGGACCCCCATGGCCGGCGCTCAGCCGTTCGCCGCGGCCTGGTTGATCGCTTCGCGGATCCGGGAGTAGGTACCGCAGCGGCAGACGTTCTCGATGCCGTCGATGTCGGCGTCCGTCGGTCGGCGGGTCTTCTTCAGCAGGGCCGCCGCGGCCATGATCTGGCCCGGCTGGCAGAAGCCGCACTGCGCGACATCGCGGTCGAGCCATGCCTGCTGCACGGGGTGCAGCTTTTCGCCGTCGCCCAGGCCTTCGATCGTGGTCACCTCGCGGTCCGCGCAGTCCGCGACCGGAACGACACAGGGCTGGGTCTCCTCGCCGTCGAGGTGGCTCGTACAGGCACGGCAAACGCCCACGCCGCAGCCGTACTTGGGGCCCGTGATGTTCAGCATGTCCCGCAGGACCCACAGCAGTGGCATGTCGGCCGGGGCCTCGACGGTGACCGGCTTCCCGTTGAGGACGAAGGAATAGGAGGGCATCAGCACCTTCTCGGAGGTCGGATCAGAAGTTGAGGGGGAAGCGGCGGGGCTTGGAACCGGTCGCCCGGGCATAGGCGTTGGCGACGGCTCCGGCCGCGGCCGGGACGCCGAGTTCGCCCGCCCCGCCCGGTTCCCGCCGGGAGGGCATGATGTGCGCCTCGAAACGCAACGGGGCGTGCCGCTGGCGGGCGTAGCGGAAGTCGGCGTAGCTGCTCTCGCGGACGGCGCCCCGGTCGATGTGCAGGCCGGCCTGGAGGACGGTGGAGATGCCGTCGATCGCGGTGCCCATGAGCTGGGCCTCGAGGCCGCGCGGATTGACGGCCGTTCCGACGTCGGCCGCCATCACCACCTTGGTCACCCGGGGGCTCTTCGGGTCGGTGACGTCGATCTCGACCAGGCAGGCCACGCAGGAGCCGTACTCCTCATGGACGGCGACACCCTGCGCCTGGCCCGCCGGCAGGGTCCTGCCCCAGTCTCCGGCGTCCGCGACCTTGTCGAGCACGGCTTTGACGGACTTGTTCCTGAGTGTGGTGCGCCGGAAGGCGACCGGGTCCTTTCCCAGGCTCCTCGCGACCTCGTCGACGACGATCTCCTCCGCGGTCCGCATCGTCCCGGAGTCCACCGACCGCCAGGCGCCGAGGGGTATCGCCAGTTCGACCGATCCCGAATTCCCGGACACACGGCCGAAGTTGTACAGCCCGTCGTCGCTGGGCAGCGGGCCGGAAGCAGGTACGACGGCCGGAGTCACCCCGCCCCGAGCGGCCCCCCGAGCTGCCCCCTGAGCGGAAAGGGACTGCCCGTCGTACGACTCGCTCACCGAGGCCATCGAGTGGGTGAACGCCACCACTCTGCCCCGCGCGTGACTGGCCCGGATCCGGTGGTGGCTGGCCGGGCGCATCCGGCCGTGCCGGATGTCGTCGGCGCGGCTCCACATCAGCTTGACCGGCCGGCGTGCCGCCTTCGAAATGAGGGCCGCCTCGATCGCGGCGTCGTGGTTCAGCCGCCGGCCGAAGGAGCCGCCGCCTCGTATGACGTGAACTCTCACCTTCGAAGCGGGCAGTCCGACCGCCGAGGCGATGCTCTCCCGCGCGTCCATCGGCGACTGCGAGGAGAACCAGATCTCGGCGTGGCTCGCACGAACGTCCGCCACCGCGGTCAGTACCTCCATCGGGGCGTGGCTGACGAAGGCGAACTCGAACTCGCCCTCCGTCTGCGCCGATCCGCGCGGCGGGGTGCCGAGTCGTGGGACGGCGGCCCGCAGCCGCGAGCGGATCGCGGCATCGGAGAGCGACGCGAGCGGACCCGGCGCCCAGGTGATCCGCAGGGCGTCCCTCGCCTTGAAAGCGTGGTGGAAGGACTCCGCCACCACGGCGACCCCACCGGCGACCTTGACGACGGCGTGGACGCCCGGCATCGCCCGTGCGACCCGGGAGTCGACCGAGACGAGCTTCCCGCCGAGCGTCGGCGGCCGGGCCACCACGGTCGGCTTCGCCCCCGCCACCGCCAAGTCCCCGGCGTACTTGGCCTTGCCGGTGACGATGTCCCGGGCGTCGATCCGGGTGGTCGGCCGTCCGATCACCCGGTGCCGGGACGCGGGCTTGGGCTTGCTCGACACGGCAGGCCGGCTGATCCGGGCGGCGCTCGCGGTCAGTGAACCGAAGGTGGCCGAACGCCCGTCCGGTGCGATCACCTTCGTGTTCCGGGTGCTCAGGAACCGCGCGGGAAGGTTCCAGCGCCTGGCAGCCGCGGTCACCAGCTTGGCGCGGGCCAAGGCAGCCAGCTCACGGGCCGGACCGTACAGCGAACTCACCGAGCTCGAACCGCCCGTGTACTGGTTGCCTTTGGCACGGGCGTCGGCGAGCGGGATGTCGATGTCGACGAGCCTGGCATCCAGCTCCTCGGCGATCATCATGGCGACCGCGGTGGTGACGCCCTGGCCGACCTCGACGCGCGGCAGCCGTACGACGACCCTGTTGGCTTCGGTGACTTCGAGGACCAGCATCTCCCCGTCGGTGCCGGTCACCAGGACGTCGGACGCCCGGCGCGTCGTGGCCGCGGTGGCCTCGGCGCCGTCCGCCGCCGCCCCGTCACAGCCGAGCGGCGCGGCGACGGTCAGCGTGGATGCCGCGAGCGAGTAGACCACAAACTTCCGGCGGGACAACTGACGGGTCAACGGACGCTCCTCTTCGAGTATCCCAGTGGTTCAACTGGTATGAGGGGTCAGCGCGCTTCGGAGTTGCCTGCGGGGGCCGACCCGCCTGGGGAAGCCTGCGGGCGGCACAGGACCTGGACGAAAAGGCTCCGGCCGGCACTGTCCGTATCCCGACCGACGGTCTGTCGGTGCAGGACATGGCCGTACGAGTGGTCCAGGCGACGGCCTGGTAGCCGCAACTACCCTCCGTGCGACAGAAATTGACTGGACACCGCACAAGCCGGAGGCGAACGCTGGCGGTATGAAGCAGGAGGATCTCTGGGGCGTCGATGCCGCCCAGCACTATGACACGCCCGGCACGGACATGTTCGCGCCCGAGGTCCTGGGGCCGACCGTGGACCGCCTTGCCGAACTCGCGGGTGGCGGAGCGGCACTTGAGTTCGCTGTGGGAACCGGTCGGGTAGCCGTCCCGCTCGCCGAGCGAGGAGTCCCGGTCACAGGGATCGAGTTGTCGCGGCCGATGGTCGAGCGACTGCGAACCAAGGCGGACGAAACGACGCTTCCCGTGATCATTGGGGACATGGCGACGGCTGTGGCTCCAGGGACGTACACGATGGTCTACCTCGTCTTCAACACCATCTCCAACCTCCTCACCCAGACCGAGCAGGTCCAGTGTTTCCGCAACGCCGCCCGCCACCTCACACCAGGTGGCCGGTTCGTCATCGAGCTCTGGGTGCCGGAGCTGCGCAAGCTGCCACCGGGCCAGGAGGCCGTCGTCTGGCGATCCGAGCCCGGCTACATCGGCTTGGACACCTACGACGTCCTGAACCAGCACGTCGTGTCGCACCACTTCAGGTTCGACGACACCAAGGATGCTCAGCTGTCCCGCAGCCCGCACCGCTACATCTGGCCGGCCGAACTCGACCTCATGGCACAACTGGCCGGATTCGTGCTGGAGACCAGGCACGCGGACTGGGACGGCGCCGAATTCACCGCCGAATCGCGCTCTCACGTCTCCGTCTACCGATACCAACCGGACGATGATGTATGACACTTGGCGCGCTGCATGCAGCCTCCCCCGCGCCGCCGCCCGGTTCACCTTCGTCGAACCAGTAGTCAGCAGGACGCCCGCCGCGGTGTCGGCGCCACGAGCCGGACCGCGTCGTGGCCGTCCCACAGGCGCAGCGCCAGTACCTGCTCCCCCAGTTGACGGTCGGGCCAGGGAGAGAACCTCGGTTGCCCCGCCCGAGTGCTTGAAGCCTCGCTACTCAGGCTGGGCAACTGGGCCTCGTACCTGATGGCAGGGCCGCCGCCGCCTTAACGCGGCACCGTGCGTTCCTCGACAATCAGTCCCGCAGGTGCCGTGACCGACTCGATCCGGCCGTCGGTACCGATGGCGACGTCGAGCCGTTCTCCCGCGAGAGTGAGACCTGTGACGGTCAGTGCGCCGACGGGGAGTGGGCCTGTCGGGCGGAGGTGGAGGCGGCCGGCGGGGACGTCGGGCTCCTGTCCGGTCAGTGCGCTCATGAGGGCGATGGCCGCTGCCGCCGACCAGGCTTGTGGCGGGCAGGCGGCCGGGTAGGGGACGGGGGCGGGGGTGTCCGTGCGGGCGTCGCCGCCCCACAGTTCCGGCAGTCGGTAGTCGAAGGCCGGTGCTGCGGCGAGGAGGCCCTCGATGAGCGGGGCGGCTGCTTCGGGGTGTCCGGCGCGGGCGAGGCCGGCGATGGCGATGGCGGAGTCGTGCGGCCAGACGGTGCCGCAGTGGTAGCGCAGCGGGCCGAAGCCGCCGGACCGGGACGACATCGTGCGCAACCCGTAGGCGTCGGACATGTCGAGGGCGGCGAGCCGTGCGGCGACGGTGGCACTCTCGTCGGCGTTGAGTATGCCGGTGGCCAGGAGATGGCCCATGTTGCTGGTGACGGAGTCGACAGGGCGCCCGGAGCCGTCAAGTGCCATGGCCGGGTAGAGGCCTTGCTGGTCGGAGACCCAGAACCGGGCGCGGAAGCGGTCGGCGAGGTCGGCTGCGAAGGTCCGCCAGTGTTCGCCGTCCGGCAGTCCGAAGGCGTCGAGGAGTGCCGCACCGGCGAGGGCCAAGGGAACCACCCGCACTGGGACCGCGACGGCGTCCACGACATCTTCCGCACCTGGCGCGCCATCGCCGACAGCTACCCCGACCCCCGCCTGTTCGTCGCCGAGGCCCACGTCCGCCCCGGCCGCCTCGCCGACTACCTTCGCCCCGACGAACTCCACACCGCCTTCAACTTCGACTTCCTCAAGTGCGCCCTCGAAGCGGACGAGTTGAGGGAGGTGATCGACCGCACGATCACCGATCTGGCGAAGGTCGGCGCCCCCGCCACCTGGGTCGTCTCCAACCACGACGAAATCCGCCACGTCACCCGCTACGGCCGCGCCCACACCGGCGTCATCACCCCGCTGCGTGACCAAGGCCACCACACCGACCTCGCCCTCGGCACCCGCCGAGCCCGGGCGGCCGCCCTGCTGATGCTGGCCCTGCCCGGGGGCGCGTACATCGGCGGCAGCCCCACTCGCCCCTTCCGTAACGGCGCCGTCCGCCCTTGCCCCTCACCTTTGCCTACGAGCCCGCAGAGCGGCCCACTGGCGTAGACGCTCGGCGATCTGGGCTTCGTAGCCGTTGCGGGTGGGTTCGTAGTACGTCTCGCGGCTCATGTTCTCGGGGAAGTAGTCGGCGCCGGAGAAGCCGTCAGCGGTGTCGGGGTCGTACTGATAGCCCTTGCCGTAGCCCAGGTCTTTCATCAGCCGGGTCGGCGCGTTGAGGATGTGGGCGGGCGGCATGAGCGAGCCTGTGCGTCGGGCGGCGCGGTTGGCGGCGTTGAAACCGCGGTAGACGGCGATGGATTTGGGAGCGGTGGCGAGGTAGACGACCGCTTGGGCGATCGCCAACTCGCCCTCGGGGGAGCCGAGTCGCTCGTACACATCCCAGGCGGCGAGCGTCTGCTGGACGGCGTGCGGGTCGGCCATGCCGATGTCCTCGTTCGCGAAGCGGGTCAAGCGGCGGGCGATGAACAGCGGATCCTCGCCGCCGTCGAGCATGCGGGCCAGCCAGTACAGGGCCGCGTCCGGATCGGAGCCGCGCATCGACTTGTGGAGGGCGGAGATCAGGTTGTAGTGGCCTTCCTGTGCCTTGTCGTACAGCGGGGCGCGCTGCTGGATGTGGGGGCGAGCGCGGTGGTGTCCAGGGGGGTCTCGGGGGTGGGGAGGGTCTGGAGCTGTTCGGCCATGTTGAGCAGGTAGCGGCCGTCGCCGTCGGCCAGCCGGGGGTGATCTGGCTGTACTGCTCCCGCAGGGCGTGGGCCTCGCCGGGATCCGCCTTGAGGATCACGACGGGACGCCCCGGGACCTCTGTCATCAGCATGAACACCTTGCCGCGCACCTTGAAGACCTCCCAGTCGGAGCCGAACGGGTGCTCCAGCTGGGCTCCGGGGAGTTCCTCCGCGCAGTCGGCGGCGGTCTTGTGCAGGACCGGTCCGTTCATCGGGCGTTTCCTTCCTCAGGTGGTGACGGACTGTGGCATCGAAAGACGTGGAGGGCGCGCCGCGCGGGCGCGGTGGCACGTCCCATCCTTCCGCCGCAGCCAACCGGAAGGAGGGTAGGCTGCGGACACGTGATGGTCGATAAGGGACACCCTGACCCGAGTGGAAGCGCGGCCGGTGCGGCTGCGGTTCCACTGTTCGGTTTCCAGCCCCCGGTCGGTACCCCGTACGGCCTTGAGGTGAGTACCGTCGAGGACTTCTTCGTCCAGCACGATGACTGGCCGTGGAACCCGCCCCGTCCGGGCCGTGCCACCTTCCACTACCTCATCGCGATCACCGAGGGTGAGCTGCGGCACGACGTCGACTACGTCACGCGGACCGTCGCTCCCGGCCAGTGGCTGTGGGTGCGTCCCGGGCACGCGCAGTGCTGGCATCCGCCCGGCGCGGCCCGCGGCCCGTTCATCCTGTTCGAACCGGACGTACTACGGCCCGACATCGCCCGTCTCCTGGCCCCGCTCACCGCACACGAGGCCCCTGCCGTGCTCAGCCCGCACCCCGACGACACCGCCTGGCTCCACCAGACGGCACTCCAACTCCTGGACGAACACCGCGCACTGGGGCGCCGCCCTCTCGACATCCACCACGCCCTGCGCCGCAGCCTGCTCGAAGCACTGCTGCTGCGCCTGGCCAACTCCCCGGGCATCGCCCCCACCGGCACGGCCACGGCCCACGCGGGCCGCGCCGACCGGTACGGACGCTTCCTCGACGCCTTGGAGCTGCACTTTCGCGAGCTGCACCAGGCCGCGGACTACGCCGAGTTGCTCGACTGCTCGGTCCGCACCCTGAGCCGCGCCACCCGGGACGCCACCGGCAAGGGCGTACGCGAACTCATCGACGAGCGGCGCCTCCTGGAAGCCCGGCGCCTGCTGGGAAGTGCCCGGTGGGACGCCCGGACGGTGGCCGTCCACCTCGGCTTCACCGACCCCGCCAACTTCGGCCGCTTCTTCCGCGACCGCACCGGCCTCACCCCGGCCGCCTTCGCGGCCGGCGAGACCGACTGACGGTCTCGGTGATTCCGGCCTGTTCTCAGTCGATGGCCTCGATGGTGACGTCGACCGTGCCGTCGTACTTCTTGAGGGCATCGGCCCATCTGCAGCGTCAGCGGAAGCAGCGAGGCGAAGTCGCGTGCCGTCGCGTTGTCGTCGAGGGTTGCGGTGAGGACGGTCTCTCCGGCGGTCAGTCGGATTCTCAGATGGCTCCTGCTCTCTGGGGTGTTGCCGGCAGCGGGTACGGGCATCGACGAGCGGTGCCGCCTGGTGGGTGCCCGGGCTGGGCCGTCCAGCGAAGAGTTCTCCAACTCCTGTGCCAGTTCCTTCGTAGTTGTTTTTCAGTTGCCCAGGTCTCAGTCCCCCAGGACGACGACGTGCTTGCCCGGCGTAGTCCCGGCCTCGACGTCGGCATGGGCGTCACGGACCTGGTCCAGGCCGTGGTAGACCTTCGCGACCGGGACGTGGAGGCGCCCTGCCGCGATGGCCTGGAGCTGGCGGGCGAAGACGTCGGCCGGGAGGTCGGCGGCCTGACCGCCGTAGGACGTCAGCCGCACCCCGCCCGGGATCATGAAGGGGGTGAAATCGGGGATCGTCCACTGGCCCGCCAGGGCTCCGGTGAAGCAGACCGTGCCGTGCCGGCGGACGGTGCGCAGGCTGTCAGCGAGGACCGAGCAGCCCACCAGCTCCAGTACGGCGTCGACACCCTCCGGCATCAGCTCGCGCACCTGGTCGGCGATCGTGCCGCTGTCGACGACGGGATGGTCGACACCCGCGGCCCGCAGTTCCCCGGCCCGTCCCGGGCTGCGGGTGGTGGACAGCACGGTGGCCCCGAGGTCCTTCGCCAGCGTGGCCGCGCTCAGCCCGACCGTTGAGGTGCCGCCGCGGATCAGCAGCGTGTGCCCCGCCTTGAGATCCAGGCCGGTGGTCAGCGATCCGTAGGCGGTCTGGAACATCTCCGGCAGCGCACCGACGACCTCCCACGGCAGGCCGGTCTTGAAGGGGATGACCTGCGCCGCGGGGACGGTCACGTACTGCGCGTACGCGCCGTCGTACGAGCGGCCCATGCCGCCCATCATCGTGGCCACCTGCTGTCCCGGCCGCAGCCCGCTGTCCTCGTCGGCCTCATCGACCACGCCGACGCTCTCGATGCCGGGGACGCGCGGGTAGGTGACCTCCGCGTCCGACTCGCCCTTGCGGGTGGTGACCTCGGACTCGTTGACGCCGAACGCCTTCACCCTGATCCGCACCCAGCCGGGCTTACGTACGGGCACCGGAACATCCTTGATCTCCAGTGCCTCAAGCCCGCCGGGCCCGGTGACGACGGCGGCCCGCATCGTCGCCGGTGCGGCGTCGCCGGCTGCTGTCGGTTGGCTCATACCGAGTTCCTCACTCTGTTTCGCCCCGTTGGTGCGCTACTCCGGATGACGTCCCGCCAGCCTTCAGGGACGGTCGATGCCCTCCCACAGGCCGAGGGCCTGCTGGTAGTGGGCGGTGGCCTCGAAGGGCGGGTTGCCGACGCTTCCCGACGTGGGTTTGTCCGTGACGGCGGGCCACAGACGGGACTGCTCACCGGTGGCGAAGTCGAGCACGATGTCGCGGATCCGCGTGTCACGCTCGGCCTGGTCGGCGCTGCGGCCCGGCTGTTCCTGGCCGACCAGGGCGTACATCTCGGTGCCGTGCACCGCGGGCGCGCCCTCGGCGGGCCCGATCATCAGGAGATGGGCGTTGCCGCCGGCAGCGGCGTGCGCCAGGCAGCCGCGGGCGGCCGGGAGCGCGAAGAGGTAGTCCGCCATGACCGCGGCGCGGACCTCGGCCGGGGTACGGCCGCCCTGGTCGTAGGCGTCGACGATCTTCTTCGCGCGGGAGCGGGAAATACGCCACCCCGCGACCTCGTCGACGACGCGGTCGAGGGTGTGCGGGTTGAAGCGGTCGAGGTCGTTCGCCACCCACCACCCCATGTCGTCACTCGCCATGCTCAGCAGGACGTCGACATCGCGGTGCGCGCCCGAGGCGAGGACGTCCATGGGGTGGGCGTGCACCACCGCGCCGGGCTGCCCGATGTCCAGGACGACGCCGGTGGCCTTGTTGTCCACCCCGCCGCGGACTCCGAGATCCGTCGGGGCGACCTTGCGCAGGGCGTCCCTCAGGGAGACCGCGTCGAGGTCGAGCAGCTTCTCCGGGTTGTCCGCCACGCCGAGTTCGGTGACGAACAGGTGCGCGAGCTCCTCGGCCCACCAGGCAGGGACGCTACGAGCGGGCCCGCCGGAGAACCCGGCCAGTCGCCGGTACAGGCCGTCGGCGGAGGAGGTGCCGAGCAGACCGAAGGTGGAGTAGGCGCCGGCGCTGTGGCCGTAGACCGTGACCTGGTCGGGGTCGCCGCCGAAGTGGACGATGTTCCGCTTGACCCAGGTCAGCGCGGCGATGACGTCCTGGAGGAAAAGGTTGCCGGCCTCGGCGAGCCGCCCGCCGTACTGCGACAGCGAGAGCGCGCCCAGTGCGCCGAGCCGGTAGTTGACCGACACGCTCACCACGCGCCCCGACGCGGCGAGACCGGCGGCGTTCGAGGTGATCTGGGTGTTCGAGCCGTACTCGAATCCGCCGCCGTGGATGTACACGGTCACCGGAAGCGCCTTGTCAGCCGGCTGCTCAGGGGCCCACACGTTCAGGTTCAGGCAGTCCTCGCCCATCCCGCTGTCCGCTGCGAGCCAGTCGCCGCTATCGGGCTGGACAGAGACGACACCCTTGCGGTCATAGGGGCGGTCCGGATCGAAATCTGCGACCAGAGGGCGGCGATACCGCTCGGCGGTGGCGTACGGGATCCCCCACCAGGACCGCACCCCTGGTGCGGTCGGAGCCTTGGGCACGGTCGCTGTCATGACATGTCCTTCCAGCGCGGCTCGGGCATTCGCGCGACGCTTCGGCGGCTGGTTGCTCGCGGTGACGTCTCCCATCGTTTCCCGGGATCCGACGAAACGCCCCGCGGGTGGCGGTCACCCGGTGGTCATCAGGTGACACCTTCGGCAACAAGATCTCGGCGCAGGCCATGAGCTTCGACTGCACGACCGACGGCCGGAGCGTCGGCGAACGGGGCTGGCCTGACCTACCGCAAGAGGTCTGTCTCTTCTTCTTGAAGCGGTCGAGAGATGCGCAGGAGGCCACACCCCTGGCCCGGATGACTGTCGCCCGTCGCCAGGGCGGCCTGGCTCAGGGAGCCGCTGAACAGAACCAGATCCTCGGCGGTGAGTTCGGGCCGCAGCAGGCCGTCGTTCGTCACAAACCTCGCCCGGCTCGCGATCGCGGTCGGCGTCGACGTCGTACTGCCCAAACCCCGCGGTTCCCAGGCCCTGGCCGAGACGGTGGCCCAGCTCGGCCGGCAAGTCCGCACCGCGACACCCGACGAGGCGGCCCGCGTCGGCGGCCGGGTCGCGGTGAGCATCCCGCCGGCTCCCTGCTGGGACCTTCCCGCCGCCGCGCTGTCGGGCAAGGTCGTGCTCGACATCGGAGCGTCCATGACCCGCCGTACGACGAACCCGAGGACGGTGCGCCGGCCTTGTCGAGCCACGTCACGTCGTCGGCGATCACCAGCAGCACTCGCTCGGCGGCCCCGGGCAGGGTCGGGGACTGGCGCGGTGGCTGATGCTCCGTTTTCCAGCCCCCGGCCCACTCAGGAGTGCTGTGTGCCCGGCATCGTCTCCCAGAACGCGCACTGGTGTTCCGTCGAGTACCGGTCGTCGTCGATCAGGGCACTCCTGCCCTCAGCCCGCAGCGACAGCATCAGGCCCTTGCCCTTGTGATAGCCGGGCCAGACCGTCTGCCGGGGGACGGCCGGCCGGCCTGTCTTCGTGAACGCGCCCCAGTACCGCGTCATCTCGCGGGCGAGCCGGCGCTCGTCGGCGTTGAACAGCGGGGCGATGGGTGTGCCGTTGTGGAAGCTGGGCCAGATGTAGGCCAGCTCCGCGGCGTGGCCGGCCCCCCATACGTAGCCGGGGATCTGCGTCAGGCCAGGGCCGGTCCGGTGGTTGAACTCGTACGCATAGGTGGGGGTGTACCGCGCGAAGGTCCGGGCGAGCGAGCGGAGCCCGCATCCGCCGATCCCCGAGATCATCCCCGAGTCGGTCATGATCCCGCCGATGAGATAAGCCGCGGTGAACTGGTCGGACGATTCAGGCCAGGGGTACCGGGCGAGGACCTCGTCGGCGCGGGCGCCGGCCACGCCCTGGACGAAGGCGAGGTAGGCCTCCTTGCCCGCGCCTATGTAGCCCGCGGCGAAGGTGCGGCCCTCGTCACGGGTGGCACCGACGACCACGGGCACACGGGCGAACCTCCCGCTGTCCAGCGCCTCGCTCGCTCCGGTCGGGAACGTCTCAGTCCCGTCCACGAAGCCGGCCGAGAAGGTCCGGCTCGCGTCGAGGAGCGTACCCACCGGAGCCGACCGCAGACAGTCGAGGACGGCCGCCTGAGCCGTGCCGTCGCAGCCCGCCTGCCGGGCGAACGCCGTGCCGGCGGCCTCCGCCCGGGCCTGCGGCCCGCTGGGACAGGAGCCACTCTGGATCATGGCGCGGGCGAACAGCCCGCGCGAGCCGGGCGACACCAGATGACCGCAGACGGACCAGCCGCCCGCGGACTCGCCGTCGATGGTGACCTCACCGGGGTTCCCGCCGAAGGCGGCGATGTTGCGCTGCACCCAGCGCAGCGCGGCCTGTTGGTCCATGAAGCCGTAGTTGCCGGACTCGCCGCCCTCTTCGGTGAGGGCGGGCAGGCCGAGGAACCCGAAGGCGCCGAGTCGGTAGTTGAGCGAGACGCCGATGACCCCCGTCTCCGCGACGAGCTTCGACTCGTCGTTCTGAGAGCCGCTGCCGTTGGTCAGGCCACCGCCGTGGATGAAGACGTGCACCGGAAGGCGGGCGCCGGCCCGCACGCCCGACGGCCGCCACACGTTGACGTCGAGGCAGTCCTCGGTCTCGCTGCGCGGCCCGTTGCCGCTGGGCAGTACGGGGCAGGGATTGCCGAAGTCGGCCGCCTCCCGAACGCCGGTCCACCGCGCCGCGGACCGCGGCGGCTTCCAGCGCAGGGAGCCGGTGGGCGCCGCCGCGTAGGGGATGCCGAGGAACCTCTCGACGCCCTTCGAGGTGGCGCCGCGCACAGCGCCCTTGTCGGTGGGCACCACGGTCGGCGCACTCGCGGACGCCGTCGCGGGCAGCAGCCCGACGACGGCGAGGGACATGGCTAACGCGCCGCCCAGGACAGTACGGACTCTGCTGGCAGTCATGGATGGGAACCCTTCTGGTCGGGTGCCGGCGGCGGCTGTGCGGCCGACGCCCTTGGTGGTGGGGAGGGAACCGGGCCGGGGCCTGCCCGGCATCAGAAGCGGCTCGTGACCCGGCCGATGGTGCGAGCCGGGTGGTCAGCGGGTGCGTCCAGCGACATCCGCAACCGGCCTTTCCTGCGACGTCGTACCGATGTCCGATTGAGCTCCATGTGGGCTCCTCTTCAACGAGTACTCGACGGTTTGCATGACTACCCAGATCGCCCACTGGGCCGCCGATGAGCGCCGCCGGCGCGGGAAGCAGGGTCAGAGCGACCACCACCGCAGCGCGTTCGGTCATGGTGAACAGCAGGAGGAGGCGATCGTGGCGAATCCCAGGGCTGCCGGCATGCGGTGCTCGCTTTCATGGGGACGACCCTCGGCGGCGATGGGTGGGGCTGGGCGGGGGACGCCGACCGAGGTGTTACGCGAGAGTTTCGGAGCACCGACGGATCGGCGTCCAGCATCAAACCGAGATCTGTCCATGCGATAAGCGCATCAATCCAGGCGGGCGCCCTGAGCTCGTCCGCCATGGAGGCCACCACCTTGCGTCAAATGGCGGCGTACCGTCGCGTGGGCCGCGAGCTTCACTGCCGCCGCCACGGAGATGCACGTAGCGGCATGAACGCGATCACCGTCTCGATGGACGTGCAGTCCTGGGGGCCGGCCGGGCCTGGGCGCCGACGATGACCGCGAAGAACTCGGCCTCATTTCGCGCACTGCAGCAGGACTACGGCATGCCCGGAAGGACACCCGCCGCATCCTCCTCGGCCTGATACGACGTCACGCGAGTTCCAGCGCAAGGCGTTCAGTGTCAGGTCCAGGGCGCCACAAGGACGAAGGAGCGGCTGGCCCTGTACGCGGCCGTGTCCTCGGAAGGGTCGAGCCACATCTGGAGGTTGTCACGGTGGCGGAGGTAGCGGCCGGGGTAGTTGTACGACTCCAGGGCGACCGAACCGTTCGTGGAACCGGAACGGGGGCAGAAGGTGGCGTCCTTCTGGAAGAGGGCGGATCGGTCGTCGGTGTCCAGCCGGACGCGGAAGGCATAGTGCCGCAGATACCTGCCCGTGGCGTCCCTGAGTGAGTAGCAGCGGGGGTCGGCCAGGCCGGGAACGAAGGTGAAGGTGGCCGCCTGCCGGGTGGCCGCGGAGCTGGTGGCGCCGACCGGGCCCAGGATGCCGAGTCGGCCGGACTGGCTCACGTAGTCGCCGGGGTCGTCGACCGACCGTAGGACATGCGGCCCCGAAATCCGTGCCTCAGCCGTCGTCGCCGGGGCCGCGGTCGGTGTCGGTGTCGGTGTCGGTGAGGCGGACGTTCTCGGGGACGGCGGCACGGACGAGGCGGCGGGCGACAGCGGGGCCGCGACGGCGGGCCGCGGGGCCGGCTCGTGCGATCCCGTGGCGGTGTACCAGGCCACTCCGACAGCCGCGAGCGTGACGGCACCTGCGGCTGCCGCCGCCGCGGGCTTGGCGGCCAGCCTGCCGATCGTCCGCGCCGTACGGCTTGTACCGCTCACCGTACGCGTGCCCGCGCCGACGGTCGCCCCGGCCGAGTCCACCCCCAGCGCCCTGGCCAGTACCAGGCCGGCCAGGCCGACCGGCACCGGCACCAGCGCGAGGCCGGCCAGCAGCCCCTCCGCCGGTATCAGGTCGGACGAGCTCAACAGGCACTGCGGACAGTCGCGGACATGGCGTGCCAGCCGCTTGCGCCACAGTCCGGACGGCCGCCCGTCCCACGAGGCGAGCACGGCGGCCAGGTCCGGGCAGCGCGGCGAGGCCGTCACGGCTCGTACCACGGTGCGCGCCGTCTCCAGCCGTTCCTTGACCCGCTGGATTCGAACCGCGGCGTGCTGCGGTGTGAGGCCGCAGGCCGCCGAGAGCTCGCCGCGGGTCAGTTCACCGGCGCTCTCCATCCACCACAGAGCGAGTACCTCGCGTTCCTCGTCCTCCAGCCAGCGGGTCGCCTCCACCGCTTCACGTCGCTGGCCCGACAGCGCAAGCCGAAGAATCGCCAGGTCGGAGAAGTCGGCCTGCGGGTCTGTTTCCCGGGCATTCTCCTCCAGGGGTTCCGCGGTGAGCCAGGTGCGCCCTCCGCGCCACCGGTCACGGATCTGTCGCGCGGTGATGGCGACGAGCCAGGACCGGAACCGATCCGGTTGCTCCAGTCCGGGCAACCCGTCCAGGACCCGCATCATCGTCTCCTGGACCACGTCGTCGACGTCGCTGTGCCCGTCCAGAGCCCGCCCCACGATGTTGTAGACCAACGGCAGAATGTCCCGTAGCAGCTGTTCCGAGGCCTGCCGGTTACCGGCCCGCGCCGCCATGACGACGGCGACGTCCGGCCGTTCCTGCGTGTCCCGCGAGCGCACCCCGCCCCACCTGTCCCGTCGCCTTGCCGATGTGTCGAGGGCGACAGTGTGGCAGGAGCGAATCCGGAGGACATACGGAGGCAACGCTGCTTCTCTTGACTCTCCCTCTTGACACCCGTTCCTACCCCATCTAACTTTTCGCCGAATTCACGAACAACGTCCGATATTTCGAACAAGGCGCGCACTCGCCGGACCCTTCCGGCTCGCCCCTGTTCCCGCTCCGCGGGGGCGAAACAAAGATGTCTCTTGTCATGGGCATTACTCCCGCATCTGCCGGCATGGAACAGCTCGTCCGCCGGCTCCAATGGTCACGCGTCTGACACTCCGCTTTCACCCCGTCCCGGCACCGCAGAAGGCAGGAAACGCACATGGCGAGGGTTCTCACCCGGTTCGCGGCGACATTGGTCGCCGTCGGCCTCTTCTTCACCTCCCAATCCCTGACCACACCTCAGGAAGCCGCCGCCGCCGACCCCGGCTACCTGATGGTGCACTTCACCGGAGAGGGGTCGACCAACCAGCAGATGTACCTCTCGCACAGCACGGACGGCGTGCACTGGAACGACCTCAACGGCGGCGGCATGGTCCTGCGCTCCACGGTCGGCACGAAGGGCGTGCGCGACCCCGCGTTCGTGAGATCCCCCGACGGCAGCAAGTACTGGATCATCGCGACCGACCTGTGCATCGGCTGCGGGCAGGACTGGCCGGGGTCCATCAACAACGGCAGCCGCAATCTCGTGGTGTGGGAGTCGACGGACCTGGTCAACTGGTCGCAGCCGCGGCTGCTGAACGTCGCCGGCGCCATCCCCGACGGGCGCAACGCGTGGGCGCCGGAGGCGATCTGGGACCCGGCCAGCAACGACTACGTCCTGTACTGGGCGACGAACGTGCCCCTCAACGGCGCAACGAAGCACCGCATCTACTACGCCCACACCAGCGACTTCCGCACCGTCACCACCCCGCAGACCTACATCGAGCGCCCCGGAACCCAGGAAATCATCGACACCCAGATCATCGAGGTGCCGCCGGGCATCGGCAACTACCGCTATGTACGGGCCTCCGGCGACGGGCAGATCACGCTCGAAGGCAGCAACTCGATCCTGGGGACGTGGACCAACCTCGGCAACCTCTCCGGCATCGGTTTGACCGGGTCGATGGTCGAGGGCCCGATGTGGATGAAGTTCAACGGCACCAACAAGTGGGCCCTCTACCTCGACCAGTACGCCAGCAGCGGCGGCTACATGCCGGTCCTGACGACCGACCCGTCCAACCCCGCCGCCTACCAGAAGCAGGCCTCGACCAGTTACAACATGGGTGGCACGAAGAAGCGCCACGGCTGGATCATGAACCTGACGGCCGCCGAGGAGAGCCGCGTGCTTGCCCGCTGGCCCAACACCGCGGCCAACCGGCTCCAGTCGTACAACTTCCAGGACCGGTACGTGCACCACACCAATTTCGACGTGCGCATCGACCCCGACGTCAGCCCCGTCCAGGACTCCCAGTTCCGGCTGCGGCCCGGCCTGGCAGGCTCCGACACCGTCTCCTTCGAGTCGGTGAACATGCCCGGGTACTTCCTGCGGCACTCCGACTACGACTTCCAGCTGGTCCACAACGACGGCAGCAGCCAGTTCGCCCAGGACGCCACCTTCCGCCAGGTGGCCGGACTCGCCGACTCCACCTGGTCGTCGTTCCAGTCGATCAACTACCCCGACCGCTACATCCGCCACTACGCCTACGAGCTGCGACTCGACCCGATCACTACCGCGACAGCACGCAGCGACGCCACCTTCCGCGTGACGAACTGACCTGAGACCGGGATGCCTACGCCTCCATGGGAGAGAGCCGGCATCCCCTTCATTTGCCTCCCCACGCCCTCCGCATGCCCATGCGGGCAAGAAGCACCACCACGACCGCGTCGCAATCGATGAGGGTGGCCGTCGACTGCTGTCGCTACGCGTCACTACGTGGCCGACGGTGCCCTTTACCTGGCCGGCGGACCGGAGCTGCACGCCCTGTCCCTGTGACGCCGACCGCTGGGGCGGCCCGCCGAGGGCCGTACCGTCGGCGCTCGGTCCGTTCGACACCCCGGAGAAGATGATCCGGGAATTCGAATGTCATCCGTAGTGGGTGAGGCGGCGGCCGTGGCACCCGTCGAACGCTTGGCGTGTACGGGTCGCTGATTTTCATGCCTGCTCTGCCGACCTCACGCTGCGGCGGGTGGCGCTTCGGCGCCCACCCGTTCGCACAGCCCGCCTCCGGAGTGTGGAGGTTCACACCCCGGCCCGGGTCTCACCGGATGTGCTTCGCAGGCTTGGTGGCGGCGTTGAGCAGGTACTCCAGGGGGCCGCGGCGGAAGAAGCGGGACCAGATCGCGGCGAACAGGATGGCTGCGAGGATGTACATGATCAGGGGCAGCCAGGACTGCTGGCTGCCGGTTCCGGCGGGCGTGGACAGTGCGGTCTGTGCGAGGAAGTGGCCGACGTAGGCGGTCAGGGACATGGTGCCCACGGCGATGACCGGCTTGGCCAGGCGGCGCAGTCGCGGCAGGCGGTCCATCGCCACCGTCGCGCCCACGATCACGAGGATCGCGATTCCGACGCTGCCGATGATGTCGAACGTGGTGCCGCTGTGCGGGCCGGCCGTCAGGAGCGTCGACGCCGGCATGTCGGGGAACGACCCGCCGTCGAGGGGCATCGACCCGCTGCCGGGAGGCATCGAACCGGAGCCGCCGGACGACGGCCCGTCTTCCGCGAGGCTCCGCAGCGCGCCCTTGCCGGCGAGCAGCAGGGACATGCCGTAGGCGACCGCGGTGAGGGTGGCGCCGAGCGCGGCCAGGCGCTTCTGGATGGTGCCGCAGGAGAGGTCGAGGCGGCCCAGCGCCATGCCCGCGATGACGAACGACATCCAGGTGAGCGCCGGGTAGAAGCCGGTGAGCAGCAGATCGAGGACGCCGACCTCGCTGAGGTGGCGGAGCGGGTCGTAGGTGTTGATGCTCTGCTGAACCGACGGGGTCAGCAGCGAGTTGAGGACGAACGCCAGCTGCGGTGCGACGAGGGCGAACGCGGCCGCGATGATCGCGAGGGTCCTGGCGCTCAGTCGCACCAGGGGCAGGGCGAGGAGGAAGTAGAGGCCGTAGAAGCCGAGGATGATCACGCCCCCGTACTCCATCGCCATCACGGTGCCCAGCGCCAGCAGGATCACGGCGCGGATCGCGATGCGGGCCCTCGCCTGCCGGCCCGCCCGGCCGGTCCTGGGCTCGCGGCGGCCGGCGAGCAGCATCAGTGAGAACCCGGCGAGAGTGGCGAACAGGACCGACGAGTGGCCGTCCGACATGTATCGGATCCAGCTGGCGACGCCAGTCGTGGCGGACAGCGGGGGGCCGATGTGCACGACGTACATGCCGAACACCGCCAGCGCGCGGGCCAGGTCCACCCCGACGAGGCGTCCCATCGAGGTACCGGGCGAGGCCGGGGACTCGGGAGAGGTCCGGGGCGGCGGAGGCGAGTTCTCCTGCGGAGCTGACGTCTCCTGCGGCGGCTGTGTCTGTGTCATACGGAGAACCTCGCGTGGGCCTCCGGGGGCGGACCATCCGGCAGTCTTCGGGCTCTCCCCCGCCGATCGGCGGGTACCGCCCTGCCGACCGGCGGAGTCTCGTCCTGACCCGTCGGTCCGGTGTGACCGGACGGCGGTGTTGTTCAGCCACTTGGCGGGGGTGGACCCGACGATTGCCGGATGGGTGCGTGGCGGCCGGGCTTGAAGGCTGGAGGCATGACAGGCCGCGCCAGCACAAGGAGCGCGAGGACTGCCCCGGCAGTTCGGCCCGCGTACCGGGTTGTGACGCCGCGACACGCAGAAGAAAGGCACTTCGTGAACACCGCATCCGCTCCGACGACGGATGAGCCGTCCCTGTCCGCCGGGAGACGATCAAGGCGCTGGGCGCGTATGTGCGGCCGCACCGGTGGCGCCGAAGTCCGTTGCCGACCGAGGCTCACGCGTGGGTCTTGTGAGCCGCAAGCCGACGGAGCGGCAGGTCAGTCCGCGCTGAGGGGAACCCTCAGCCGCACTCGGTAGCCGCCCTGCGCGGTCGGGCCCGCGTCCAAGGTGCCGTGCAGGATCTCGGCCCGTTCGCGCAGACCGACCAGGCCCTGCTGCGATCCGGGCAGGGAGAGGGAGGGGCGCGTGGGCGGGGTGTTGGTGACGGTCACTCCCATACCGTCCCCGTCCTGCCACAGCTCCACGCGAGCGTTGGCGCCAGGGGCGTGCTTGCGGACGTTGGTCAGCGCCTCCTGAACCGTGCGGTAAAGGGCGCGTTGGGCGGGTGTGCCCACGGTGGGCGGCAGCTCACCCGTCAGCTCCGTGTGAGTGCCGCTGGATTCCACCAGTTTGCGCAGGTCGGCCAAGGTGGGTTGCGGCGTCAGCTCGGTGGATCTGCCGCCGGAGGCGCGCAGCAGCGTGACCATGGTGCGCAGCTCGTCGAGGGTGGTGACGCTCAGCGAACGGATCGTGCGGGCGGCCTCCTTGGCGTCCGCGTCCTTGGCGGCGACCTGCAACGCTCCGGCCCGTACGGCGATCAGGCTGACCTGGTGGGAGACCACGTCGTGCATCTCGCGGGCCAGCTGGGCGCGTTCACGGGCGAGCACGGCCTGGGCGTGCAGGGTCCGCTCGTGCTCCCTGGCCTCCTCGACTTCGGCCAGCCGCCGCGCCAGGTCCCGTCGTGCCTGGAGAAGCTGGCCGAAGAGGACCGGGGCGGCGCTGGTTGCCAGGCCGTACACGAAGAAGACCAGCGTCATGGTCCGGTCCGCCTCGGCCAGGGGCCACGGCGTACTGCTCGCGACGGCGGCCAGGACGACGCACGCCGCGAGGAGACGGCGGTTGCGGGAGCGTTCGGCCAGCGTGAACAGCGCCGCGAGCACAGCGACGGCGACATCCTGCATCAGCGCGATGGGCAGGGTGAGCAGGAAGACGCCGAGCGGGAACCTGCGCCGGAACGCCAACGCGGCGCAGCCGACCGCGGCCAGCGTGACCTCGGGGCGCGTGTGCTCCCACATGTCCACCACCAGCACATCCACGGCCGCCACCGCCACCAGGACGATGTCGACGACCGGCGCGGGAACCCGCTGCCACACGGCACTGGCACGGCTCATCGGCCGCCGACCTCCGACCGCGTGCGCTCGTCGAGCAGCCCGGCCCGCTGCGCCAGCAGCGCGGCCTGCACCCGGCTCGTCACCCGCAGCTTCGTGAGGATCGCGCTGACGTGGTCCTTCACCGTGCCCGCCCCCAGGTGGATGCGCACCCCGATGTCGGCGTTCGACAGCCCCTCCGCCACCAGGACGAGGACCTCGCGCTCCCGCGTGGTGAGCAGCCGGACCCGCGCGGCCTGCTCATCGACGGCCGCCTCGGTGCCGGGGTGGCTGTGCAGCAGCGTCCGCGACGCCTTGGGCGACAGCACCACACCGCCCGCGACCAGGGTCCGCACCAGGTGGGCCAGTTGTTCCGGCTCCGTGTCCTTGAGCAGGAAACCGGCCGCACCGGAGTGCAGCGCGGTCAGGATGTACTCGTCGGCGTCGAACGTCGTCAGCATCGCCACCACCGGCGGATCCGGCATCGTCCGCAACTCGCGCAGGACGGTGAGCCCGTCGACGTCCGGCATCCGAATGTCCAGCAGCACCACGTCCGGCCGCTCCCGCCGGACGGTCTCCACCGCGTCGCCGCCTCTCGCGGTCGCGACGACCTCGATGTCCTCGGACGCGCCCAGAATGAGTTCGAAGCCCGAGCGGACCAGTGCCTCGTCGTCGACCACCACTACCCGGATCACGCGCTCCGCCTCACCCTCGTTCATGCCTACGGTCATGCCGACTCGACCCTAAAGCCAGGTAGAGCCCTTGCGACCCGGCGAGCGGCAGCTCCAGCCACACGGCGGGGTAGCGCCCACCACTCGGCAGGGACACGGCAGCCTTCTGCCGGATAGTCCATGATCGGCCCGGGTTTCCACCCTGAGGGCCATGACCCATCACCCAGACTCCCGGCCCCTTACGGCCGACGCGCCGTCCCCCGAACGCGAGCGCAGTGAGCCCTCGACCGGCGCGCCCGGCATGGGCCGGCTGATCGGGCTGGACCTGGCCCGCGGCCTGGCCGTCTTCGGCATGTACGCGGTTCATGTGGGCCCCGCCCCCAGCCAGGGCGGGGTCATCGGCTTCATGATGGAGCTGGCGCAGGGCCGCTCCTCCGCCCTGTTCGCCGTCCTGGCCGGCTTCGCGGTCGCCCTCATCACCGGCCGCCACACACCGAAGACCGGCCTGGCCGGCCGCCAGGCCGTCGCCAAGGTGATCATCAGGGCCGTGATCCTGATCGCCCTGGGCACCGCCCTGACCATGACCGGCACCCCGGTCGTGCCGATCCTCGCCTTCTACGGGCTGTTCTTCCTGCTCGTGCTGCCGCTGTACCGGCTGGGCGCCAAGCCACTGGCGTTGTTCGCCGCGGGATGGGCCCTGGTGGGTCCGCAGCTGCTGTACGCGCTGAAGCCGGTGGTCGGCGGCCGCGTGTTCCTCTCCTACGGCCAGGCCGACGGCCCCGTCTCGCTGTTCTTCACCGGCGGTTATCCGGCCCTGACCTGGGTCCCGTTCGTGATCGCCGGTATGGCCCTCGCCCGCTGCGACCTGGCCGGCACGTCCGTCCGGATACGCCTGGCCCTCACCGGCGTCGCCCTCGCCGTCACCGGCTATGGCGGCTCCTGGCTGGCGGTGCGTCTCGTACCCGGTGCCGCCGAAGCCGTCCGGAAAGCCGAAGAGGGGCCGGGGATGTCGTCGGTGTCGTCCGTATCACCTGACAGCATCGGCATTTTCGGCGACACCCCCGCCGGGATGCTGGCCTCAGCCCCGCACAGCGAGGCGACCCTGTCCATCATGGCCGCCACGGGTGTGGCGATCCTTGTGATCACCGCGTGCCTGGCCGCCATGGACGGCTTCCCCAGGCTGCGCCGCCTGGCCAAGCCCGTCATCGCGGTCGGCTCGATGTCACTGACGGCGTACGTCTACCACATCGTCGCCATCTGGCTCCTGGACACCGAGCAATCGGCCGTCCCGCCGCTGCACATCCTGCTCGGCCTCACCGCGTCCGTCGCCGTCCTCGCCACCATCTGGTCCCGCCTCGTAAAGCGAGGGCCGCTCGAATGGCTGATGGGCAGGGCGACCGAACTGGCCCACCGCATCCGATAAGACGCATCGGGGTGTGTCGCTTCCCACGGATGCCGTAGCGACGCGAGTTCGGACGTCACCCCGCCTCCCGCCCGCGTGATCAATATCGATGAGAAGTGACGCCGCTCGGCCTTCAGGCGGAGCGGAAGAACCGCCGGCTCGTGGTGAGCCTGCCGACCCTCGGCATCGCGGCGACCATCTTGACCACCACAGGCGTGCCTGTACGACCGAGACCGGGCCCCCGCCGATCGGAGGGGACCGGTCGGCCGACCGGCGGGGGACCTCCTGAAGCCCGGCGGATGGTCGACCGCCCCCGCCTCGGCAAGGTTGTCCTGGTGACCGAGATCGAAAGCGCCAAGAAGGCGCCTACCCAGCCCTTACCCGCACCCGAGTCCGCCACAGCGACGAAACGCCCTTCGCCGACCGCACGGTTGGTCGGAGTGGACCTCGCCCGTGCCGTGGCCGTGTTCGGAATGTTCGCCGTGCACGTCGGCCCCTTCAATCCCTTCCCCACCTCCGGCGACGGCGCGGGCACTTGGTTCGTCTGGCTGGCGAGCGGCCGGGCCTCGGCGCTGTTCGCCACCCTCGCCGGATTCTCGCTGGTGCTGATCGCCGGCCGCCTGGAGCCGAAGACCGGACTGGCCGGCCGGCAGGCGAAGGCCAGGATCGTGATCCGGGCCGTGATCCTGCTCGTGGTGGGCACCGCGCTGACGATGACCAACTTCGGCGGCGGCGTCATCATCAACTTCTACGCGGTGTACTTCCTGCTGGCCCTGCCCCTGCTGCGGCTGCGGGCCAGGACCCTCGCGACCATCGCGGTCGCGCTCGCGCTCATCGCGCCGCAGGTGGCGTACTGCCTGCGGGCGCTGCTCAGCGAATCGATCGTGAACACCATCGACTCCTACGACCCGATCGCGCGCCTCTCCGGCGTGGGCGTGCTCGACTTCCTGCTCACCGGCTTCTACCCGGCGATCACCTGGATGACGTTCGTCGTCACCGGCATGGCGCTGGGCCGGCTTGATCTGTCCTCGGGCGCCGTGCGGCGGCGGCTGGCCGTGGTCGGGCCCGCGCTGATCGCGTTCGGATACGGCGTCTCGTGGTTGGCACTCCGGCTGACCGGCGGCGCCACGGAGATGGCGGCCGGGATGCCTGGCATGAAGGAGTTCGACGTCCTCAAGGACCGCGGTGCCATGCAGGATCCCGGCATGACAGAGGGATCCTTCGACCTGCCGGTCGGCAATGGGCTGTGGGGCCCCGACGGCTGGGGGCTGCTGGCGGCCGAGCCGCACAGCGGTTCCACGTTCGACCTCGCCGGCTGCCTGGGTGTCGCGATCACCGTGATCCTGTGCCTGACGGTGGCCGTGGACCGGCTGCCGGTGCTGCGCCGGCTGGCAGCGCCAGTCGTCGCCGTCGGAACCATGTCCCTGACCCTCTACGTGAGCCACATCCTGGTGATCCTCGCCCTGCCCGGCGAAGCGGTGACCCCACCGCAGTGCGCCTCCTTCGAGTTGCTGCTCTGCTTCGTCGTCGGAGCCACCCTGTTCGCGGCGATCTGGTCCCGTTTCTTCCACCGCGGACCGCTGGAGTACCTCCTCAACACCACCACCAAACTGGCGAACCGCGTCCGCTGAGCCTCGGGCGGGCACCCCATCCGGCTCCCAAGGCCTCGTACCGCCACCCGCGGAAACCTGCCCCATCGCCGGACCACGACAGCTACGCAGGTCAGAGCGGTGTGGACCAACGGTGACCGCCACGGAGCCGAACTCACGCGCAGCGGATTCAGTCCGTTCAGGCAAAGTTGACGATCCGACAGGACAAACTGAACGTTTCCGCAGTTCAGAGACCTGCAAAGGTGGGGCGGGTGGGACTCGAACCCACGGCCGACGGATTATGAGTCCTTTGAGGATCTTGGCGGTCCTTGCCGATCAATGCCGATTCACGCCGTTCTTGCAGGTCAGACGTGCCGATCAGTGTCAGCCCTGTGCAGTGCTTGTCGGTCTGTTCCTGTCCTTGTGGCCCCTCAATGGCCCCTGAGGATCTCGAGTACAGGCGATTACCACAGCAGCCGCCGCGTCCGCCCAGTTCAGCCAAGGGGACAGAACCCTCGCACAGCGGATCCCCTTACGAGAGGCGAACTCGGCCAGCAGACAACGCAGGGACCCTGGCCGCAGCCTGTCGATCAGGCCAGCCGAGGACGTAGGCGGCGAGGGTGTCGACCTCGCGGCGTCCCAGCCGGCCCTCCTCGATGCGTGAGACGCGGGCCTGGGTGACACCCATGGCTTCGGCGACCTGAACCTGTGTGGTGTGCTGCCGCTTCCGCAACTCGGCGAGGCGGTGGACACGGGAGGCCAGGACCGTCGCCTGCACCCCCCTTCTGGATCTGATCCTTCTCGGCATCAGTGAAGGCGAAATCCTCGACCAGGTCTCCCCTGGAGACGGCCTGCGGGCCCTTGAGGAGATCAGTCATCGTGCCCCATTCTCCCCATCGATTCGCTTCAGCAGGTGATACACATCGACTGGTCCCGTTCGGCGATGCTTGGTCGAACCGGTCAATGGCGGCGGGAAGTCGCTTCCGGCCGGACCGCCTCGTACGAACTGACGCGCGCGGCACGGGAAGTGCTCCTCGGCGCCAACCCACCGGTCGCCCTCACGGGGCGCGCCAAGATCGCGCTCGCCCAAGCACGCGAGAGCAACTCGGAACTGGTCCAGCCCGACAGGACGGTGGTAGTAAGGGGCGGGCGCGCGACACCAGTGTGCGCTGGTGGACCTGGGATGGATACCGGGCCAACGCCACCCTGGCCGCCGTACCGTCGTACTCACCACGATCGCCGATCCGCTCCAGCGGCCAACAGGCACACCTGCATCGACTTCGCGAGGACGTGGCACCCGCGAAATGGATGAAGGCCATCGCGGAAGCAACAGATCAACTGTGCCTTCCCGCAGTGGACGCACGGGCGCTGAACGGCCTCAAGTTCAGCGCAGCACTGCCAACCCGGCTCGCAGAGGCCACCCTTGCCTCGCGGCTCGCGGATCTGGGCGGTGCGACAGCCGCAGTCAGCGAACCGACCAGGTTCATCGTCCTAGGACAATGATGTGGCCGTCGATCAACGAGAGGCCGGCGGGGCTGACACACGTGAATGTTTCCCAGGAGGTCAGGCTCGCGCGTCTCGCTGCTGAACTTCTTTGAGGACTCCGGCCACCGTAGCGAAGCCGTTGTCCACGTGGAGAACGGTGTGCCCATGGTGTACAGCTGTCGCACACACCAACAGATCGATCACTCCAGCCGCCCGATGCCGGCCCCGTTGGGTCAGTTTGTACTGTGCGGTGTCGACCCAACGCCAGGCGTTCTTCGGAACCGGAGAGGGCGGGCAGAGCGCGTCCAGTTCCTCTGCGAGGTCATCCCGATGGGACGGGCTGGTTGCCGAGTAGAGAAATTCGGTACGTGTCGGCTCGCAGAGGTGGAACACCCCGGCGGCAATGTGTCCCTCCCAGGGACGCAACGCACCTGGGGTGCGAAACAGGTGCCACAGAGCCGAGGTGTCCACCAGATACGTGATCACTCGAAGGCCTCGCGTCGCGCACGCTTCTCCGCGTCATGCGCCGCCGCGGCCTGCTCGAACTCACCACGTGCGCCCCGCGCGGCCAACTTCTCCGCAGCCTCAAGCCGCTTGATCCGCGCCACATAGTCCCGAAGGGCCGCGTTGACGGTCTCCTTCTTCGTCGTGACGCCCATGAGCCGCATGGCCTCGGCCAGCGCCTCGTCGTCGAGATCAATCTGTGTGACGGACATCGGACACCTCCAACGTCCACGATGTATGCACCCAGGATACATCACCAACATCGAGTGGCCATCGATCACAAACAGACCACGCGAGGGAGATGCGACGGATCCCTCAATGGCCCCTGAGGGTCTCCCAGACGGAGTCGCGACAGCAACCGCCACCTCCACCCAGTTCAGCCCAGCGGATGGAACCTTCGCACAGCGGATCCCCTTGCCGACGGGATACAAGGGGCGACCCCAGTCCGCCGGACCGCGCATGGACCTGGGTCATAGCGTGTCGATCGGATCAGCCGAGGACGCAGGTCTCATCGCCGAAGTCAGCGACGATCTTCGAATTGCCGCAGGGCGGCTCGACGTAGGCAGCGAGGGCGTCGACCTCGCTGCGCTCCAGTTGACCGTTCTCGACGCGCGAGGCACGCGCGGGGTCACACCCGTCTGCGCCCCCTTCTGGATCTGATCCTTTTCGGCAGCGACAACAAATACTTGGCTAGCCACATGTTTGCTGTTACGTTGATTATGTGTCCAGCCACCTAAATGGGCGGCAACACGAGAGGAGTCGTCATGAAAGCCATCCTGTTCGACCGTTTCGGAGGCGCCGACGTGCTGCACGAGGCGGACGTCGAGGTCCCGCAGCCCGGCCCCGGGCAGATCCGCGTCCGCGTCAAGGCGGCCGGGCTGAACGCGCTGGACGGCAAGATCCGCTCCGGGGCGATGGAGGCCGCGTTCCCCACCCCGCTCCCCGCCGTTCCCGGCGCCGAGCTCGCCGGCGTGGTGGACGCCCTGGGTGAGGGCGTGCAGGACATGAAGGTGGGCGATGAGGTGCTGGGCTGGTCGGACACCGGCTCGTACGCCCAGTACGCACTGGCCACCACCGTGGCCCCCAAGCCCGCCGGCCTCGACTGGCAGCACGCGGTCGCGCTGCCGGTGGCGAGCGAGACGGCCGAGCGGGTCCTGGACCTGCTGGGCGTCGCCGCCGGGGAGACCGTACTGATGCACGGCGCGGCCGGAGCGGTCGGCACCCTGGCGGTCCAGCTCGCCACGGCCCGAGGAGCGCGTGTCATAGCCACCGCCGGACCCTCCAACCAGGACTACCTCACCTCGCTCGGCGCCACCGCGACCCTCTACGGCGAGGGTCTGGTCGAGCGGGTCCGGGCGCTCGCCCCCGACGGCGTGGACGCGGTGTTCGACCTGGCCGGGAAGGGCGCCCTGGAGGACTCCATCGCCCTGCGCGGCGGCACCGAGCGCATCGTCACCATCGCCGACTTCCGCGCGCACCAGCTCGGCGTCACCTTCTCCAGCGGCGGCCGGCAACGCTCGGCCGCCCGCCTGGCCGCCCTGGCGCAGGACGCCGCGACCGGCAAGCTCGTCACCACCGTCACCGCCTACCCGCTCACCCAGGCCGCCACGGCGCAGCAGGTCAGCGACGCCGGGCATGGCCGGGGCAAGCTCGTCCTCACCCTCGACTGATCACGCCCGCCTTTCCCTCTTGTTCCGCCCTGTTCTGCTCAGCACCGCACCGAAGGACCACTCATGCTGAACGCCCTGTGGACACCGACCACCGTCGGAGACATCAACCTCCCGCACCGCCTGGTCATGGCCCCCATGACCCGTGACCGCTCCACACCCGAAGGCGTTCCCACCGAGCTGAACGCCGAGTACTACGCCCAGCGGGCCTCGCACGCGCTCATCATCACCGAGGGCACCCAGCCCAACGCCGACGGCCAGGGCTACCTCCTCACGCCCGGCATCCACAATGACGACCAGATCGCCGGGTGGCGCAAGGTCACCGCCGCCGTGCACGCGGCCGACGGCCGGATCGTCATCCAGCTGATGCACACCGGACGCATCTCCCACCCCGACAACACTCCTCACGGGCGTCAGCCGGTCGCCCCTTCGGCGGTCCAGCCGCAGGGCGTGATGTTCACCGCGGCCGGGCCCCAGGAGATGCCGGCACCCCGTGCGCTGTCGACGCAGGAGGTCGTGGCGACCGTCGACGACTTCCGCCGCGCCGCAGCGGCCGCCGTCGCGGCAGGCGCCGACGGCGTCGAGATCCACGGCGCCAACGGCTACCTCGTGCACCAGTTCCTCGCCGACAACACCAACCAACGCACCGACCAGTACGGCGGCTCCATCGCGGGCCGCGTCCGCTTCGCCGTCGAGGTCGCCACCGCCGTGGCCGAGGAGATCGGCGCGGACCGCACCGGCCTGCGCATCTCCCCCGGCAACCCCTACAACGACATCGCCGAGTCCGACACCGCCGAGCTGTATCCGGCGCTCCTACGTGCGCTCAGCCCGCTCGGCCTCGCCTACCTCCACGTGATGCACTCGGGCGACGACGAGCTGCTGGGCACCCTGCGGTCGCTGTGGCCGACCACGCTGATCCTCAACCGGGCCGGCACCGACCTGCCCACCCGCGCGAAGGACATCGACCACGGCACGGCCGACCTCGTCTCCGTCGGCGCCCTCGCGCTCGCCAACCCGGACCTGGTCGAGCGGCTACGCTCTGACGCGCCGCTGAACACCCCCGACCCGGCGACCTTCTACGGCGGCGGAGTGGCCGGCTACACCGACTACCCCACCCACACCGTCTGAGGAATCGATGTCCGCCTCCACACACCGCACGCCCTCCACGGCCAGCGAGGGGCCGATGAGCTACGCGATCTTCCAGCTCGCCCGCGCCCACCGCGCCCGCGCCGCCGCCATGCTCCGTGCGATGGACCTGCATCCCGGACAGGAACTGCTATTGATGCAGCTCCTCGACCGGGACGGCCAGACCCAGTCCGAGCTGCTGGAGAGCGTCGGCCTGGACCACTCCACCGTCTCCAAGTCCCTGCGCCGCATGCAGGACGCCGGACTGCTCGTCCGCGAGCCGGCCGCACACGACCGGCGCGTCATGGTCGTCCACCTCACCGACAAGGGCCGAGCCATGCGCGAGCCCATCGCGGCGATGTGGCAGGCCCTGGAGGAGACCTCCGCGCTGAACCTGTCGGCGCAGCAGGCGGAGTCCTTCGTCCGCACCGCCTACGTCATCGCCGACGCGATCAACAGCAGCGCTCTTCCGCAGGAAGAATCCGAGTAACTCCCCTCGGCCTGTACCCCGGTTCCGGCCTGGAGTGCGCTTCGTTTCCGGCGTCCCTGCAAAGCGGACAGTGCTGCAGCGCACTCGGCTCATTCAGACCCGTGCTGAACAGAGCCAACCGCCCCAACTGCCGGAAAAGCCCGGTGAGCCGAGCCCGCGGATGTGGCCCTACCCCCGCTCACCCCCGTATGTCAGGGAGAACGGGTCTGAGCGGGGCCTCAACATCCGGGCAAGGACGAGCTGTCCCGGTGCAGGCAGGACGGCACTCATCCGGGACAGGGCAACACCCCCACAGGGACGGCGAGCCCTTCCCTGTCGCCGGCCAGCCGGCTGCACATCGAGTACACCACTGCCTCGCTCACCTAATCCCCCCCCACTACTGACCTGATGGAAAGCGAGACCCCCATGTCCACCACCCTCCCCGTCCTCGTCGTGGGCGCGACCGGCTCCCTCGGCGGCAAGGTCGTCGACGAACTACTCACGCGCGGCAAGAACGTCCGCGCTCTGGTCCGGCCGACTACCGACGCGAGCAGGCTCGAAAGCCGGGGTGTCGAGATCGCCCGCGGCGACATGCTCGACCTCGACTCGCTCGTCGCCGCCATGAGCGGCGCCGATGCCGTCATCACCACCGCCGCCGGCTACACCCGCGGCGGCAAGAACGCGCACGAAATCGACACCGTCGGCAACGCCAACCTCGCCGAGGCCGCCCACCGCACCGGCATCCGGCGGTTCGTCCTGACCAGCATCCTCACCAGCGACCAGACGTCCCACGTCCCGCACTTCTGGCACAAGAAGATCGCCGAGGACAAGCTCGAACAGCTCGGCGTCCCGTTCGTCGCACTGCGCCCGGGAGCCTTCCTCGACCAGATCGCGACCATGGCGGGCAACCCGATCGACAAGGGCCGCCTGACGTGGATCGGCAAGACCACCGTCCCGCTGACCTTCGTCCACACCTCCGATCTCGCGGCGTACCTGGCAGCCGCCGTCGACGCCGAAGCAGACAACGGTGAGCGCATCGACATCGGCTGGGACCGTCCGGTCAGCATGCGCGAGATGGCCGACCTGATGGGCGACCGAGCCGGAAAGAAGATCAAGGTACGGGCCGTCCCCTCCGCCGTCGCCCGCGCCGCAGGAGCCACCGTCGGCCGCTTCATGCCCCTGGTCAAGGACATGGCCGCGATGTTCGGCTGGTTCGACAGCGGCCGCTACGTCGCCGACCCCCGCCGCCAGGAGCAGCTGTTCGGCCCCGTCCCCACGGCCGAGCACGCCCTCGCCCGGTACACCGACGAGCTGGGCACGGCGCAGCACCGGTGACCAGCCCGCATGCCGGCCCGGCCGCCCGGGCGGGGCCCAACCGGCGAGTGGGAGGAACCGCTCTGACAGATCGCCGTACATTCCTGCCGCACCCGGAATGCGACCTGCCGGGCCGACTCCAACCGGGCTTCACCTGAACTGGCAAAACCACGGCACCTGCTGCGGTGGCAGCGGTTCCTGACAGCCAGAAGTTCTCCAGGGGAGCGACTGTGGCGCGAGGCCGGCCGAGAGGGTCGAGTGACCCATCAGGGCCGTTTCCCCTTCGGGCCGTTTCCCTGCCCGCCTGCCATCACCGGGACGCTTCCTCATCCGCCGGTATCAGCACTGCCTCCGCCGCCGGCCCGGTACTCAACTGTCCGCCCTGTGGATGGCTGCCCCAGCCACGCAACCATCAAATGGGACAACGAATCGACCCCGAAACACCGTCGACCTGGACACCTCTGCGCCGCCCCGGCCCCTGTACGGCCCCTGGATCTTGGCATCGGCCCGCAAGGCAGCCACCCGAACCGCGAGCGACAACCTCGAACACCTACTCCGCCGCAGGTCAGAGGGGTGGAAAATCCCCCGAGTACCACCGGACGCCAAACCCACGAGCAGCGGATTCAGTCCGTTCAGGCAAAGTTGACGATCCAACACCTGACCGACCTCAGCGACTGCATCCGCCGCGCGGGGCTGTCCAGCCCGAGTGCCCTGGCACGTTCGGCGGTGATCGCGTCGAGGACCGAGGTCGTCACGAGGAAGTCCCGGTCGGCGCGGGGCAGTTCCGCGAGGATCCGGGAGGCGATGTAGCCGTGCAGCGGGTCGGCCTCGCCTCCGACGATCGCGGTGTGCTCCTCGGAGCGCCAGGCTTCGAACAGCACACCGGTGACCCAGCCGCCCGTCGCGGACACCGCCTCGGCCGCGTCGATCGTGGTGTTGTCGTTGAGCCTCAGCGCGCCGGCCGCCTCCTCGACGGTGAAGGCGAGGTCTTCCTCCCGGAGCGAGGCCACCGAGGTCGGGTCGAGTTCCCGGTGAATCGCCGCCGGGATGTCACGTCGGCTGAGCAGTACCGCGCGCGCCGTTCGCGGCAGGTAGTGCAGGAACGCCCCGAGCGCCTCCCATCCGTCTCCCGACACTCCGAGGCGTTCCAGGTTGTCGAGGACGAGCACCAGTCGGTGCCCTTTCAGGGACTCGGCGAGCAGCCCGGCGGACTCGGTATGCGGGATGCCCGCGCGCAGTGCGCGGGTCGCCACCTGGTGGGCGGCCGGCACGTGCCGTGCCAGCGTGTCCTCGAGGTAGGCGAGCAGGCGTCCCGGCCGCGTGTCGGTCGCGTCGACCGACAACCACGCCACGGGGTGGGGCAGGTGCGCCGTCGCCTGACTGATGGCGATGGTCTTGCCCGCCCCCGCCGTCGCCAGTACGAGCACCACTTGCCGTCGCTCGATGAGCATGCCGAGGGCTCGCTCGATCCTCGGCCGCGGGACCAGGCGTTCGGGCGCGTCCGGAACCGAGACCTTGTGCTGGATGAGACCTACGGCGTCCGGCACCGTCTGTCGGGGTCGTCCATGGCCACCTCACCGCTGGAGGGGGCTTGCCAGGACTTGGCCGCGTCAAGGCCCTCATCAGCGGTGCAGTCTAACCAGGGACGTGACGAGGTCGCTGGTCACAAGCCGACCTTTCCGGTCGCCCAGTACGGCTGCGTGTGGATGACGGACCGGTGCAGGCCATACCGGTCGCGGACCAGGTCGCGGGCTCGCTGGATGGTCTGCCCATGCCCGGACAGGTAGGCGCGGGTGATCTCCCCGGGCGGAGCGTCGCCCAGCCAGGACAACACCGTCTCCCCCGGCTGCTCGGTCTGCGCGACACCGTCCACGCCGGGCAGGAGGTACCGCACCAGCGATACGTCCTGGAGGGGCACTTCGACCACGCCGCACACCCGGGCCCGGTCGCCCAGCCAGCGGATCATCGAGTGCCACAGTCCCACCGTGGTGCCGTCGCCGCACACGAACACGGTTCCTGGCTCGGCACGTGCCCTGAAGCTCCGAGTCGCCTCCAGCCCCATGGCGCTGACCAGGTCGCCGACCCCGAGATCGTCCAGCCACGCATCGCCCGGCGAAGGCGGGCCCGCTACTGCGACGCTGTGCCGGTAGAACAGAATGGACATCCGCCCCGCCATCGCGTCGAACGCGTCCGGCGTGTAACGCCGGAACTCTGTCGGCGAGACCAGGAACGTGGTCACTTGGCACGGCGCCCATTCGTGCCGCTGCAAATCCTCGCCCATGAGGTGCACCCGCCGGAACGACGGCGACAGATCCTCTATGTCGATCACCGCGCACGGCCTACCACGAGTCTCGATCATCCGGGCGAGAAGCGCGGGCAGTCTGGGCATCGGTCATTCCTTGTCGGTGAAGGTGAAGGAGACGATGTCGCGAAACGCCGGCATGATCTGCTCGGCGTAGGTCTTCAGTTGCTCGCGTTGGATGTCCGGTGCAAGCTCACCGGGCAGCGCCTGTGCCCAGAACTCCCAGACGAACCAGTCCAGTCGGCCGGCCGCCGTAGACCGCGTAGATCTCCTTCATCTGGTCCTGGACCTGGTCCGCGGTGCCGCACAGGAGCAGTCCCGACTCGTACACGCGGCGGGTCAGCGCCCGTGCGTCGTCCAGGTGCAGCCTGCGGTGGGGATCGTCGGACGCAGTGCGCAGTCCCGTCTGGGCCCGACGGTCCGGGCGACGAGATCGACCGTGGTCAGTTCCTGGAGGCGGTCGACGAGCATGCTGTCGCTGATGCCGGGGACCCGCTCGCGCACCTGGGTGAAGCCGATCGGGCCCTTGGCCAGGGCCGCCAGGATCAGGCCGGTCCAGCCTCTGCCCAGCAGGCCGAAGGCCCGGGCCAGGGCCGGGACGGGCCCGGCGGGCTGCTGGGGTTCAGGCCGGCGTGCGGGCTGAGAACGCTGTGGGGTGGTCATGGTGTGTCCGCTCCGGTACGGCGGAGGCGTCGTGGTCCGACGCCGCCGCCGTACGTCGTCGTCGTGGCCGGGTCGGGAGTCGGCCCGTGTCCGCCGGGCCGCGCCCTTGCTGGTGTCGGCCCACATGGACGAGGGCGCCGCTCTTCGTGAGGTCAGCCCATGTGGACGGGCGCGGCGCCTTCGGCGTGCTGCTGCTTGCCCGCGTTGACGGCCAGGCCCGCGACCACCAGGCCCGCCAGGAACATGGCTCCCGAAGCGACGAAGGCCATGGTGTAGCCGTGAGTGAGCGCCTCGCCCGCCTTCGACACCAGGCCGAAGTCCTTGGTGGCCAGGCCCCGGTAGAGGCTGGAGGCCGCCTCCGGGAGCTTGTCGTCGGCCGCCGAGGTCGAGATCGTCGACAGGACCGCGAGTCCGAGCGCGCCGCCGATCTGCTGGGCGGTGTTCAACAGCGCCGAGGCGACGCCCGTGTCCAGGTGGTCCACGCCGCTCACCGAGGTCACCGTCATCGGGACGAAGGCCATCCCCAGGCCGAGGGCGGTGACGAACATCGCGGGCATCAGGTATGCGGCGTACGAGGAGTCGGGCTCCAGGGTGGCGAACCAGAACATGCCCCCTGCCGCGCCCGTCAGGCCGGGGCCTGCGATCAACCGCGGTGCGACGTGGGTGACCAGCTTGGAGCTGATGCCCGCGGCGGCCGCCATGCCGACGCTGAAAGGCAGATAGGCGAAGCCGGTCTTGACCGCGCTGTAGCCGAGGATCAGCTGCATGTAGAGAGTCAGGAAGTAGAAGGTGGCGAACATGCCCGCGCCGATGAACAGCATCGTGGCGTAACTGCCGGCCCGCGTGCGGTCCTTGAACAGGCGCAGCGGCATCATCGGGTCCGCCACGCGCGCCTGGAGGAGCAGGAAAGCGGCGAGCAGCACCGCCGCCGTGGCGAAGGAGACCAGGGTGAGACTGTTGGTCCAGCCGTGTTCGCCGCCGCGGGTGATGCCGTATACCAGGGCGATCAGACCGCCGGTGCCGGTGATCGCGCCGGGGATGTCCAGGCGGCCGGGGTGACGTTCGGCTTCGACCAGGGTTTTGGTGCCGGCGAGGACGGCGAGGCCGATCGGGATGTTGACGAAGAAGACCCAGCGCCAGTCGAGTCCGTCGGTGAGGATGCCGCCGAGCAGCAGGCCGACGGTGGCGCCGACACCTGCCATCGCGGCGTACACGCCCATCGCCGTGTTGCGCGGCTTGCCCGACGGGAAGGTAGTGGTGATCAGGGCCAGCGCGCTGGGCGCGGCGATCGCGGCGCCCACGCCCTGCAGGACGCGCGCGCCGATGAGCAGACCTTCGTTCGGGGCCAGGCCTCCCAGCAGGGAGGCGAGGGTGAAGACGATGATGCCGACCTGGAACATACGGCGTCGGCCGAAGAGGTCGCCTGCCTTCCCGCCGAGCAGCAGCAGGCCGCCGAAGGCGAGCGCGTAGGCGTTGACGATCCAGGCCAGGTTCGCGTCGGACACGTCCAGGTCGGTCTGGATGCTGGGCAGCGCGATGTTGGTGATGGTGTTGTCGAGAACGACCATCAGCTGGGCCGCGGCGATCACGAAGAGCGCCAGGCCGAGGCGCCGACCACCGGGGGAGGCCCCGGACGTGTCGGTACCCGGCTGCGCGGGGGTGGTGGTGCTGTCGGCAGACAAAGGGAGCTCCAAGGGACGACGGAGGGACGCCGAAAATGGATTCACCCGAACAAGGAACAAACCTGGATTGTCAAATCCAATTCCGGCGGGGTTGGTGTACGGCCTGGCACCGGGACGGGACACTAACACCGGGCTGCAACTGATATCGAACCGCGAGGACCGGTTGCGATGTGATTGTTTTCAGGCTTGACGAGCAGGCCGACATGTGAGCAAAACAGCTGAGGAAAGACATACTCCGTGCACAAACCTGGCCGGATTGTCAAACGCAAAATATTCCGGGAACTCCCGACCGGCGGCCGGACGGGCAACTCCGTGTCAGGCGGGAGCGCCGGGCCACGAGGGCAGGGCGCCTTCAGGTCACACTTGGCCGGAGCGTTCCGGCGGACACGGCCGTCCGGGCGGCAGGAACGCGCCGACGCCCTCACCGGTGAGCGGGGGCTCCGGCACCCGGACCGCGTCGACGCGATCTGCCCACGGGCGGGCTGCGGCGACGAACGCCGGGTTCGGGCGGGGACGCACGGTCGGCCGTCGTCACCGAACGGCACCAGCCTGGCGAAGTGCCGATCAGCGCCGATGGCGATGACACCCTGCTGCTCAGCGTCGAGTGGACCGCGCAGGTCGAGCACCTCGGCGGTACAGGCTGCGGGCTGAGCGCCCTGACCTGAACGCGGCGCTCGGACAGCCTATGGCGCCACCACATCGACGCCCGCGAGCGCGAGCCAGGCAGCGAGCGTCCGGTCGGGCCACCGCCGACGACCACGGCCTCCGTCGTCTCCATGACTCTCCTGACGCCCTGATGTATTCGTGCTTTGTTCCGGTGAAGAATTCGGGATATCCCGGAACGCATTCGCCATGGCTTCGCGTATCCGTCCCAGGGAAGCGGCGGCCGTCGGGCATTCGGCACCCTGCCGACCTTGAAACAACGGTCGAGTGAGACGGCCGGGAATTCTTCGTTCCCGACATCGACAGATAGTGCCAGCGGGGTGTTAGCAATGGAGAAACCAAGCGCAGGGCGCCATCCCGGCGGGGCGGGTCGCCGGTTCGTCGTGGAGCGCGGAGGCCGTCCGGGCGAGAGGGCCGATCGTGCAGAGTGCAGCAGGGGGAGGTCAGGTGTTCCAGACGCCCTCCCGGGCCGCAGTGTCGACGTACTCGGAGAAGTCCCGGGGAGGCCGGCCGAGCGCACGCTGAACGCCGTCGTCGAGCGAGTCGAGGCCGCCGGATCGGACGTGTTCGTACAGGCCGACCGACAGACGCACCCATTCCTCGGGCACGCCCTGCGCACGCTGCTCGGCCCCGTACGCCTCCGGGCTCAGGGCCACATAGCGGATGTCGCGGTGCGTGGCCCGGGCGATCTCCGCGACCGCGTCCCCGAAGGTCATCAGCCGCGGTCCACTGAGTTCGTAGTCCCGCCCGGCGTGCCCGTTCTCGGTGAGAGCGGCGACCGCTACCTCGGCGATGTCCTCGGCGTCGACGAACGCTTCTTTGCCGTCCCCGGCCGGCAGCCGCACATCACCGCTCAGTACGGGGTCACGCAGGAAGTCCTCGCTGAAGTTCTGGAAGAACCACCGCGGCCGCAACACGGTCCGCTCCAGGCCCACGTGTTCCAGCGTCCGCTCCGCGGCAAGGACTTGCTCGTAGTCCGGGCCCCCGCCCTCGGGCATGGACAACAGCACCGCTCGCCGGGCCCCTGCCGCCGCGGCCTGCCGGGCGAACGCGGCGACAGTCTCCGTGGCCTGCGGGCTGCCGAGGTCGGGGACGACGAGGTACATGGCCCCCACCCCGTGCAGTGCCGGCTCCCAGGTGTTCCGATCGGTCCAGTCGAAGGACGGCGTACCGGAACGGGACGCCGCGCGGACCGTCGTGCCCCGCTCCTCCAACAGCCGCACAACTCGGCGGCCGGTCTTGCCCGTAGCCCCTGTCACCAGGATCGTCTCGTCGTTCATGAATTCAACTGAACCAGCCACTGCCCGCCCCGACCATGCCGTGCGAACTCAGGTCCATACCCGTTCGTCTACGCTGACCGGCATGGAGGATCCCATGACGCTGACCAGCACGGATCCGCTGACGGACTTGCTGAACGGTGTAAGGACCAGTGGCGCGGTCTTCAACCGGTCGGCCCTCCCCGGCTCCTGGGCCGCTCGCTTCGAAGACGGCTCGCCGCTGGCGTTGGCAGTACTCCTGCGCGGCTCTGTCTGGGTCATTCCGCAGGACGCGGATCCGGCGCGGCTCGGCCCCGGAGATGTCGCCGTGCTCTGCGGTGGCGCCCCGTATGTGATAGCGGACGACCCGGCCACCGAACCGGACGTGGTGATCCGCTCAGGAGGTCGCTGCACGACCGTGCGGGGCGAGGAGTCGGTCGCCGCGCGAACTCCGGGCACGCCCCCCTCAGGCACGACAGAGCCTGGCGGCACGCTCCTCCTGAGCGGCCTCTACTCCGCCGATCACGGCGTACCGAGCCGGCTGCTCGCGGCGCTGCCGCCGCTGGCCGTCGTCGAAGCTGAACTGGGTACCTGCCCGGTGAGCTCGGCAGTCTTCGAGGAGATCACCCGCGAGGAGCCGGGGCAGCAGATCCTCCTGGACCGGACGCTGGACCTGATGCTCATCACCGCCCTGCGGGCCTGGCTGACCCGCCCCGGCACCCAGATCCCCGGCTGGTACCAGGCCCAAAGCGACCCCGTGGTCGGTCCCGCCCTGCGCCTGCTGCAGGCCGACCCCGCCCGCCCCTGGACACTGCCCGCCCTGGCGGCCGAGGCCGGAGCGTCCCGGGCGAACCTGGCCCGCCGCTTCACCGCCCTGGTCGGCCGTCCGCCGATGACTTACCTACGGGAACGGCGCCTCGCTCTGGCCGCCGAGCTCCTGCGCGAGCCCGACGCGACGCTCGCCCTGGTGGCGCACCGCGTCGGCTTCTCCAACGCCTTCGCCCTGAGCGCCGCGTTCAAGCGGGAACATGGCGTCAGCCCGAACGCGTATCGGATACGGGAGCCACGGGCGAAGACCTGACACCTCGGGGAACCCGCGCACTCCCGATGCCGTTTCGATGCCTCCACAGGCAGGCCCCCTTCCCTCGCCCATCGCCAGAACGCACTCTCTCGGTCACCTGCTCACATTCGCCTCAACGCGCGACAACGGCACACAGGCGGCCAGCCCTCTGGCTGGCATCGAGCGGCGCGCAGGGCAAGCAAATGAGACAAAGAACCGGCCCGGGGACACCCTCGGCACGGCTACGCCTGCGTCGTCCCGTCCCCTGCCCGGCCCCTGGATCTTGATAGCAAGCCCCCGGGGCCGTCATCCCACAGGCTGGCAACAACCAGGATCACCTACTCCACCGCAGGTCAGATGCGGTTGGAACTCCCGGAGCACCGCCCGACTCCAAACCCACGAGCAGCGGATTCAGTCCGTTCAGGCGAAGTTGACGATCCGACAGGACAAAATGAACGTTTCCGCAGGTCAGAACCCTGCACAAGTGGGGCGGGTGGGACTCGAACCCACGGCCGACGGATTATGAGTCCTTTGAGGATCTTGTCGGTCCTTGCCGATCAACGTTCATCCATGGCGTTCTCGCAGGTCAGATGCGGTTATCCATGTTGGGGATAGTCAGCCCTTGTCAGTCCGTTCCTGTCCTTGCGGCCTCAACTCGGCCTCAACGAGGCCCGACAGGATCGCGCCGCAGGCATGAAGGACGATCGCGCCAGCTCCAGGACGGCCTTCGAATCCGCCCGCAGCGGATTCGCATTCCAACGCGCAGAGGCTCCGCCCCGGGTATTGAGGCAGAGCTTCTATGGCAATTTTCCAGGCCGTCGGGCTGTACATCGGGCACACCTGGAGCATCTCGCGTCTGGCCGAGGGGGGACGCTCAGCCGCGTGGTCCTGCGCCGTGCAGGAGTGTGTCGATGACGAGGGTGGCCAGCATGTCTGAATCCTGGGCGGCCGGGTCCGCGTCGGCGCCGGGCCTGTCGAGGGCTTCGCCGAGGAGGGCGTAGTACACCTGCCGCGTCCAGTCCAGATCCGCGTCCGGGGCGAGCAGCCCCTCACGTTGGGCCCGGGACAGGAGTTCGCGGGTGTGACCGTCGATCTCGGCCCATAGGGCGGCTGCGGCTTCGCTGTGGGCATTGGTGTGGCTGAGAGTGAAGCGCCAGTTGCTCTTGACCCGCAGCACGTTCGCGGTGACTCGGTACAACGCGACAAGCGCGGGAGCGGCGTCGGGACGGGCATCCTCGATGGCGTCGATGAGCTGCTCCTTGGCGGAGACGGTGAGCGCCTCCAGGAGTGCCTGCCGGTTCGCGAACCGGCGGTGGACGGTGATCCTGGTCAGTCCCGCGGCCTCCGCGATCTGCTCCATCGGGGCATTCGCGTCCTGGGCGAGGACCCGTTCGGCCGCCTCCAGAATCGCGCGCACACTGCGCTCAGCATCGGCACGCAGTGCTCGGGCCATGTCGGTCTCCTGTCTCGTCATCGGTTCCGGTTTCTTGTAGAGGATACGTGAACGCTACGACTAGCCGAATAGTTGATGCTTGCTTGTTGCTGCTGAATGAGTATCTGATACATTGATGAAACCGATCGGGGGTTGCCGGGTCGGCAGGTGCAGGTATGAGCACCGCCGTCGTCCGCACCCGGCACCGCGGTCCCATGCCCTCGGTGCGAGGGCATCCCTCTCAT